>NZ_LWBL02000034.1 GCF_001644195.2 Bacillus marinisedimentorum
TTTTGTTCTTTTTATATCAGATTGCAAACGGTGTTTATTCATTGAACAATAAGGGTAAATTTGTTAAGGTAGAAATACAGGGAACTTTCTAAACATTTTTGTTTTTTATCTTTCCAAATGGGAAAGACCGAATGTTCCTTTGGGGCGTATGCCTGGCGATTACATATTATTAAGGAGGAGATTTTTAGAATGGCTTATCAACTTCCTGAATTACCTTATGCGTACGATGCACTGGAGCCGCATATCGACAAGGAAACAATGAACATTCACCACACAAAGCACCACAATGCTTATGTTACAAAGGTGAACAATGCAATCGAAGGAAAAAGCGATCTTGAAAGCAAGAGCATTGAAGAACTTGTAAGCAATCTTGATGCTGTTCCTGAAGATGTCCGTACAGCTGTACGTAACAACGGCGGCGGTCATGCAAACCACAGCCTGTTCTGGACAATCATGTCTCCAAACGGCGGCGGAAATCCTTCTGGTGAATTGGCTGATGCAATTACAAGCAAGTTCGGCAGTTTCGACAAATTTAAAGAGGAATTCAATAATGCTGCAGCAACCCGATTCGGATCCGGATGGGCATGGCTTGTTGTAAATAATGGTGAGCTGGAAGTAACAAGCACCCCTAACCAGGACAGCCCGCTAATGGAAGGCAAGAAACCTGTTCTTGGCCTGGATGTTTGGGAGCACGCATACTATCTTAAATATCAAAACAAGCGCCCTGACTACATTTCTGCTTTCTGGAATGTTGTCAACTGGGATGAAGTAGAAAAGCGCTATCAAGCAGCAAAATAATCGTTTTGCTGACGATCGAACAGCAGCCGGTGCTATCGCCGGCTGCTTTTTTTTTTGACACATCATTTTAATTTCATTCACCGTATTCACTACTTTGCCTTTGTCATTCCTGAATAAGCAGAAGGGTTTGTGGAAAAATAGCTCTTAGAAGACAAAGGGGAGTCGGCAGTTATGAACATCTTGAAGAAAATGATCGGCGGGGTCGACGTTAATCGGGATTTGATCCTGTTATTGACGATCGGCGGGCTTTACTCGATAAGTGTGGCCCTTTCCAATACGTTTGTAAACGTTTATCTATGGAAGCAGACCGGTCGGTTTGCGGATATAGCGCTGTATAACCTGGCCATTGTCATCCTGCAGCCGCTCACGTTCATTCTGGCGGGACGATGGGCAAAAAAAATTGACCGTGTCGTTGTGTTAAGGCTTGGTGTGATTTTTTTGTCCATTTTTTATATTACGGTTCTTACTTTTGGCGAGGGGGCTTCCAACTTTCTGGTTGTACTGGGAGGACTGCTCGGTGTTGGGTTCGGATTTTACTGGTTGGCCTTTAATGTTCTTACATTTGAAATAACAGAGCCTGAGACAAGGGACTTTTTTAACGGCTTTTTAGGATTGTTAACATCCTTTGCCGGTATGATTGGACCTATTGCTGCAGGCTTTATTATTTCCAGCATGGAGCAGCTGACTGGATACACCGTCATTTTCAGCATCTCACTCGGTTTTTTTACAGGGGCTGTCGTGTTAAGCTTTTTCCTTAAAAGGCGTTCTGCCAAAGGAAACTTTTCATTCAGACGTATCATCGAAGAGCAAAAGTATAATAAGAACTGGAAAAACATTTGCATCGCCCATTTTTTTCAAGGGCTGCGGGAAGGGACCTTTGTGTTTGTCATTGTTGTCTGGGTGTTCGTGACAACCCAGAGTGAACTGGCTCTGGGAACATTTGGGCTTGTCCAAAGTTCCGTTGCGTTTGTTGTCTATTATTTGGCGACACGGCTTATTAAACCGAGGCATCGGAAAAAAGCAATTCTCGCAGGTGGACTGTTATTGTACGGAGCAATCTTTTTGATTCTGTTTCATCTTAGCTACACGAGGCTTATTGTCTATGCGGTTCTCATTTCGATTGCATATCCGGTTCTCCTTGTCCCTTATATGTCTCTGACATATGACGTGATCGGGCGCAGCTGGAGTGCGGCTGAAATGAGGGTTGAATACATTGTCGTCCGTGAACTTTACCTGAACATGGGGCGGGTCCTTTCCATCCTTCTGTTTCTCGGTGCGGTCACCTTTTTTGACAGCGAAAAAAGCATTCCGATTTTGCTCAGTGTCATTGGTGTGGGACATCTGATCATTTACTTTTTCATCCGAAATATCCAGCTGGGCAACAATGACTCCAGAGGACGGGAAGTCCCTGCTATTCACAGCAGGAAACTGGTTGACGGAGAAAGCGGCTCGACACCTTGAAAAAAAGATGGATAAGACAGAAAGAAGTCGTTTAGTGCGAAGAAATAAGGGTAAACATTCCAAAGAAATGATGTAGAGAGGTTGAATAATGGCAATAAACGCACAGGGAAAAAAAATGAAAAAACTTCCAAAGCGGTTAAATGTACTATTCTTTCTAGTCTTTGCCGCTTTTTTAATGCTGATTATACGGCTTGGTGTCATTCAAATCGTATATGGCGAAGAGTATCAAAAAGAAATGGAGAGAACAGAAAAAATCACCGTTGCGGAGCCGGCTCCCCGCGGAAAGATACTTGACCGTTCAGGTAATGTCGTTGTAGATAATAAGCCGCTGAAAGCAATAACGTATGTCAGGCAACAGGGTGTAAGTCAGCAGGATAGGCTGGAAACTGCGGCGAAACTTGCAAAGTATATTAATGTCGAGCCTGACAGTGTAACCGAACGTGACAAGAAGGATTATTGGATCCTTACCCGGCCTGAACAGGCTGAACAAAAAGTTACGGCAAAAGAACGGAACGGGCTGAACGACGATCAGATTTATAAGCTGACACTTGACCGCATTTCTGATGAAGACCTTTCCAAATTAACTGAACAGGAACAGGAAATCATAGCGATTAAAAGGACGTTTGATGCAGGTTACCCTCTGACACCGCAATACGTAAAAAATGAAGGGGTAACCGACCAGGAATACGCCACGGTATCATCTCACCTTGATGAACTTCCAGGTGTGCAAATCGCTACAGACTGGGATAGGGTCTATCCATATGATGAAACGCTGGAAACGTTAATCGGCAATATAACAAATGCCGAACAGGGGCTGCCCCGTGAAGAACTGGATTCTTTTCTTGTTAAAGGATACCAGCGGAATGACCGCGTCGGAATCAGTTACCTTGAAAAACAGTATGAAGGCATGCTCCAGGGGCACAAAGAAAAAACCCGCAATGTCACCAATCCTGCGGGGGAAATCGTCGATACAGAACTCATTCGTTCCGGTAAGCGGGGAAATGACCTTGTCTTGGCAACAGATATGGAATTGCAAAAGAAAGTTGAAGAAATCATTGAATCAAACTTAAGTGAATTTAAAGCGAAATATCCAGATGAGAACCAATTGCTTGATTCAGCCTATGTCGTCATGATGGACCCGAATACTGGGGAAGTGCTGTCGCTTGCAGGAAAGAAAATGACCAGGAAAGACGGGAGGACTGTCTTCCAGGATTATGCGACAGGGGTTGTCAATAATGCATACGAGGTCGGCTCGTCCATTAAAGGCGCGACGGTTCTGACGGGTTATGAAACGGGCGTCATCAAGCCCAATTCTTATCTGGTCGACACGCCGATAAAGATCAAAGGGACGCCGATCAAAAAATCTTATAAAACGATGGGGAAAATCAACGACATTACTGCCCTGCAGCAATCATCAAACGTGTTTATGTTTAAAATTGCGATGATGATGGGCGGTTATGATTACCAGTATGGCAAGAGTGCCCCTTTTAAAAAACCGGAGGCTTTTGATGTGATGCGGAATTCCTTCAGCCGTTTCGGTCTCGGGGTGAAAACGGGAATTGATTTACCGCACGAATCAACGGGCTACCGCGGTTCCGGAAGCAGGATCGGTAATCTGATGGACCTTTCAATTGGCCAATATGATACATACACGACAATGCAGCTGGCCCAGTACATCTCGACAATCGCGAATGGGGGAAAACGACTTAAACCGATTCTTGTTAATGAAATCAGGGAACCGGAAAAAGGCGCTTCCGTTTATCGCGCTTCACCGCATGTCCTGAATACGCTGGAGGCGGATCTAAAACAAATCAACCGTGTTAAAGAAGGGTTTCGAAAGGTGTTCCAAGAAAAGAAGGGAACGGCTTATCAATATTTTAAAGATACCGACTACCGTCCGGCGGGCAAAACCGGTACAGCAGAAACCACATATTATGGCTCAAACAAAGAATTGTTTGGCACTAAAACGACGAATCTGTCGCTTGTAGGTTTTGCCCCGCTTGAAAAACCGGAAGTCGCCTTTGCTGTAGTCGTTCCTTACACGACTTCACAGGGGCATATTAACGGGCAAATCGGACGTGAAATTATGGACGCATATTTTGAATTAAAGAAGCAGGAGGATGTTTCAGATTCTCAATAGCTGCTTGTTATCGGTAAATAGAATAATGCATAGAACAATTTAACAGGTACTTCGCTTAATCATTTACCGGACTTTGAGGAAGTGACTTGTAAAATAAAAAATAAAAATACACACAATAAGCGTCTGGGGAAGAGTCCCTGGACGCTTGTTTTTTATGAGGCTATTTCCTTTAAACTCCCTTTAACGGAAAAAATTATTCAGCAGGTTTATATTCCTCTATTCTTAACCTTGCCCATTCCTTGCCGCTCCCGCTTTCCGCGGTTTTCCGGGGTCTCCTCTGTTCTGCTAGTACTTGAGCAGCGATCCGTTACACGAAAGCAAAAGGAAAAAGAAAATTTTTCACGAATCTAAGCACATTTACAAAAGCTTAACATTCCATTAAAACCTGATTAAAACTCCTCCTTTAACCTATTACTTGTGAGAGACAAAGCGATTTCCGTATAAACGGGAAGACAACTCAATTACTTTAGGGGGACTATCGAATGAAGAGTCTTAAGCAAATCCTGTTCTTCACAATTATGGCAGCAGTACTTGTTTTTGCATCAGCATGCGGAAATGACGGAGGCACAGGCAATTCTGGTGGTGGAAGCGGAGAAGAGCTTTCAGGAAATGTTAAAATAGCCGGTTCATCCACCGTCTATCCAATCATGCTCGGGCTTGCCGAAGAATACCAGGCTGAACAGCCGGAGGTTAATGTGACTGTAGACTCAATTGGTTCGGGTGGAGGTTTCGAACGTGCTACGAAAGGTCAAATCGATTTCAGTAATGCTTCTCGCCCAATAAAAGATGAAGAAAAGAAAATCGCTGAAGAAAATGACGTTAACCTTGAAGAAGTCATTCTCGCATATGACGGATTGACAGTTGCTGTAAGCCAGCAAAACGATTATGTGGATTCTCTCACTGTTGATCAATTGAAAGAAATTTTTCTTGCTGACAGCGGAAAGACAAAATGGTCGGATATCAACCCGGATTGGCCGGATGAAACAATCAAGATATTTGCGCCTGGTCATGATTCAGGAACATTTGACTACTTCAATGAAGTGATTCTTGAAGATAAACCGATGCGTGAAGATGAAGGTGTAACCCTTTCTGAAGATGACAACGTTCTTGTGCGCGGCATCCAGAACGACCCGAATGCCATTGGATTTTTCGGATACGCATACTACTATGAAAACCAACAGACTTTAAAGGCGCTGGGCATTGACAACGGCAACGGCCCGGTTAAGCCTGATATGGATACAATCCAGAGCGGAGAATATGAGCCGCTTTCCCGTCCGCTGTTCACTTATCTCAATACATCATCTCTTGAGAAACCGGAAGTGAAAGACTTTGCGAAGTTCGTCCTCGAAAATGCAGGCATGATGGCTGAAGAGGTTGGATATGTTCCTCTTCCGGAAGATAAGTATGCGGAGCAAAAAGAAAAAATCAAGTCTCTGACGGCTGGTGAGTAAAATCATTTGCAGCGAAATCAGGAAATAGAGGGTGAGGGGCTTAAAACACCCTCACCTATTTCCGTGTGATGAAAGGGGTTCTTTCCATTATGGCTTTAAAAAAAGCTGATGACTTCTCCGTAAGAGAGATGATAGATAAAAATAAATCTTCGCGGAGCGCTTCCAATATCATTGAAAAGCTTGTTCCTAAATTGCTGCTTCTGGCTGCAGCCACTTCAGTCTTAGTCACAGCAGGCATTCTGTATACCTTGCTTTCCGAAACGTTTACATTTATCAGGGAAGTCAATTTCATCGATTTTATCACCGGAACAAGATGGAATCCTTGGCAGGAGTCATTCGGGATTCTATCATTGATTTCCGGAACAATGCTTGTAACAGTTATCGCAATGCTGGTTGCAATACCGGTTGGTCTTGCTTCGGCCATTTTCTTGAGTGAATATGCTTCAGATTCCACAAGGAGAATCATTAAGCCGATCCTGGAAGTGCTGGCAGGAATTCCTACAATCGTTTATGGTTTTTTTGCCCTTACCTTTATTACGCCGATACTCCGAACGATCATTCCGGACCTTTCTTTTTTTAATGCACTAAGTGCGGGGATTGTCGTTGGAGTCATGATCATCCCGATGGTCGCTTCTCTTTGCGAAGATGCGATGAGTTCGGTGCCAAATTCCCTGCGTGAGGGGGCACTGGCAATGGGTGCGACAAAGCTGGAGGTTTCTTTGAAAATTGTCCTTCCAGCCGCACTATCCGGCATCATCGCCTCATTTGTCCTGGCGATATCCCGCGCAATTGGGGAAACGATGATCGTATCGGTTGCTGCCGGCGCAACACCGAAATTCACTTTTGATGCAACCCAGTCCATTCAAACCATGACGGGCTATATCGTACAAGTTGCTACAGGTGATGTTGCATTCGGATCGACGATATATTACAGCATATACGCTGTAGGCATGACGCTTTTCCTATTTACCTTGATCATGAACTTACTGGCACAGTATATCACCCGCCGTTTCAGGGAGGAATACTAATATGAGCTTAATCAATCATGAATCGGTCTCAAAAAATATGACCGGCAGAATTATAAAAAACAGGATTGGAAAAGCCGTGTTTTTCATCGCGACTTCAATCGGCTTGATTTTCTTGCTGTTATTGGCTTATCGGATATTGACTCAAGGAATTGGCAATCTCGATATGGATTTTTTAAATGGGTTCACATCCAGGAGGGCAGAAAATGCCGGCATCAAGGCTGGATTCTTCGGCTCCCTCTGGCTGATGGCGGTAACTGCTCCTGTTACACTGGTCTTGGGAGTGGCAACTGCAATTTATCTGGAAGAATATGCAAAAAAGAACAGACTGACACGATTCATCCAGGTGAATCTTCAAAACCTTGCCGGAGTCCCTTCTATTGTGTTCGGTCTTTTGGGCCTGACAATTTTTGTTTACATTATGAGAATGGGCAATATCATTCTTGCAGGCGGGCTTACCCTTGCCCTGCTTGTGCTGCCTGTCATCGTCGTATCTTCTCAGGAAGCAATCCGCTCAGTGCCGAACCAGCTCCGTGAAGCATCTTACGGAATGGGTGCGACAAAATGGCAGACGATCAGGAGAATCGTTTTACCTGCGGCCATACCGGGAATTCTTACAGGAGCAATACTGGCTCTTTCCCGGGCGATCGGTGAAACAGCCCCGCTGATTCTTGTTGGAGCAGCAACAGCCATTTTCACTGTTCCAAATGACATATTTGATCCATTCACAGCAATGCCGATCCAGATCTACAGCTGGACTTCAATGCCGAATCCGGACTTCCAATACGTTGCATCGGCTGGAATCATTGTTCTCTTAGCTGTGCTTCTGTTAATGAACTCGATCGCCGTACTCATACGGAATAAGTTTTCTAAGCGTTATTAATCAAGGTTCGGAGGAGGAATCTTTCATGCAAACACCAACAATCGCCCCTGAGGTAAACAGGGAGAAAAAAATAAATGTGAAAAATGAAGCGAGCACCGTCATCAATGTGAATAATTTCAATTTATGGTATGGGGAAGACCAGGCGCTGAAAAACATTAACCTCGACATCAAGGAAAATGAAGTGACAGCCATCATCGGCCCATCAGGCTGCGGAAAGTCAACATTCGTCAAAGCTGTCAACAGAATGGTTGAAATGGTCCCGATTGTTAAGACATCCGGTGAAATCGCATACCGTGAACGCAACATTTTTGATAAATCATATCCAGTGGAAGATCTGCGTACAAAAGTGGGAATGGTCTTCCAAAAGCCGAACCCATTTCCGAAATCCATTTATGAAAATGTCGTATACGGGCCGAAAATCCATGGCATTAAAGATAAAAAAGTCCTTGACCAAATCGTAGAGAAGAGTCTTCGCGGCGCTGCCCTCTGGGATGAGGTGAAAGACCGTTTGAACGAAAATGCCTACGGGTTATCGGGCGGCCAGCAGCAGCGGCTTTGCATCGCCCGTACACTTGCAATCGAACCTGATGTCATCCTCATGGATGAACCGACATCTGCGCTTGATCCAATTTCAACATTGAAGGTAGAAGAACTTGTCCAGGAATTGAAAAAAGACTTCTCAATCATGATCGTTACGCACAATATGCAGCAGGCAGCCCGTATTTCTGACAAGACCGCTTTCTTTTTGAACGGAGAAGTGATTGAGTTTACTGAAACAGATAAACTTTTCTCAACTCCATCCGACAAGAGGACAGAAGATTATATTACCGGACGTTTCGGTTAATGACAGGGGGCTAAACAAATGGCAGTACGAGAAACATTTGAAACAGAATTATCCAACCTGCGCTCAAAGATGATCGAACTATCAAAAATGGCGGAGAGCGCTTTGAATAAATCAGTCAATGCGCTTCAGCAGCAGGACATTGATGCTGCACTGGAAGTAATGGACGATGATGTGTTCGTCGACCAGCTTGATGAGGAAATCAATGACCTCGCGATTCTGATGATCGCCAAACAGCAGCCGGTCGCAACAGACTTGAGGAGAATCATTGTAGCCATCCGTATCTCATCCGACGTAGAAAGAATGGCGGATTTTGCCGTTAATATTGCAAAATCAACAATCAGGATCGGCAAAGAACCATTTATCAAGCCGCTTGAGCATATTCCTCAAATGGCAGAAATAACCCTTGAAATGCTTGCAACTGCGATTGAAGCATTCGATAAGGAAGATACGGCGCTGGCCAAGAAACTCGCCGAAATGGATGACAGGGTTGATGAACTGTATGGCCAGACCATCAAGGAACTGCTGTCCCTGGCTGCCGACACACCTGAGAAAATCGGGCAAATTACCCAGCTAGCCTTTATCGCCCGGTACCTCGAACGGACAGGAGACCACGCAACAAATATCGGTGAAAGCATTTTATATCTTGTAAAAGGTAAGCGATATGCACTGAATGAATAGATGAAAACAACAAAAACCTGCCAGGTGAAGGCAGGTTTTTGTATTATCAGCTGTTAATTGCCGGTAATGATATCAGCGATTACAGCTATACTCATTTTGCTTGAAAGTGAATACGTTCCAATTTGTATGGAAGTTGCCAGATCATGTTCCCGAAGGTAAGCATCCAGCGTCTCAGTGTTTTTGATAATACCCGCATTCACCAGCCTGTCTCCGATATCACGGCTTGTCATGCCGGATGAAATGTCAAGTGTATAAAGGCGTTCAGGAGGATCGCTTTCAGACTCTGCCTGTTCAGCTCCGTTTCCGCCTGTTTGCCCGTTTTCGCTCCTGAGATTTTTTGCTTCATTCCATTCTTTTATGGAAACGGCCGTCATACCCTGTGTTTTTAAAAAAGCTTGGACATCCGGCATCGTAAGCGGAGGTTGCTTCGTATCTCCTGCTTCGAGGTTTCCGGAGTAGTGAACGCCGGCCAGGACCAGTGCGGATGCGAGGATGCCTGCTGCAAAACTGCGGAGTATGGACTGCATTATCATCCATCTCCTTTTGAATTGTTTTGAATTATTTCCTCTATTTCGGAAACGGGCCTCGCCGTGCTGCGGGCGATCTCATGTACGGAATACCCCGCTTCAGCGAGGCGGAGCACCCTGCTTTGTGATGTGAACAGGCCGTCAGAGTATTGAGGGGGCGTACCGGTTTCATTTTTAATTGGAATGGAAGCCGGTTTCAAATCAACTTCATCAATGAGAAGCTCTTCCTCCAGCACTTTCATCTTCTTCTTAAGCTGATACGTTTCCTGTATGAAGTTGAGGGAGAGCTGTTCCACTTGCTCTTCCAGGTCTTTCGTTCGGCTGCCGGTAAAAAAAGAAATGATTAAAAGCAATATTGCGATTGATATAAGCGAAATAATAAGGATTTCCATGGATTCACCCCGATTTTAACAGTTCACACAGTTATTTATACCACAGAGTCAGGTAAACAGAAAGACAGTAAATAAGATTTTTAAGTTGACCTTGATAGCACTGATATTTTTTGATATGATATTAAAGTCGTCATATGACCGTGCAGTTAATAATGATAAATGACGTATGAAATGAATAACTATGTTTGGAGGGATACCGATGCGTGTAAAAATTACTCTCGCTTGCACAGAGACTGGTGATCGTAACTACATCACCACAAAAAATAAACGTACCAACCCTGAACGTCTTGAACTGAAAAAATACAGCCCGCGCCTGAAGAAGTACACTCTTCACCGCGAAACAAAGTAATGAACAGCAGGTTTTCCTGCTGTTCATTTTTTTGGCCGAAAAAATGCAGCGAACGCCATCTCTGAAGCGCTCAAAAGTACTTCGCACCGTTCATCTGCGTCAGTTCCCTGTGTTTGGTATACTTGAGAAGAGATAGGAGGTTCGACATGGAGCAGAAAGAACAGTTGAGAAAAAAAGCGAAAGAAAAACTGCAACAGATGGACTCTGCCGAGAAATGGAACCTTGAACAGGGGATATACCGAAACCTGTTTGAGCAGCCCGAATGGGAAAAAGCTGATACGATAGGCGTCACGATTTCGATGCCGCTCGAATTGAATACGGCCCCAATCATCGAAAAAGCCTGGTCGGAAGGGAAAAAGGTTGCTGTTCCTAAATGTCTGCCCGAAAAGAAGGAATTGCAGTTCAGGATCCTTACAGATTTTTCAGAACTGGAAGTTGTATATTATGGGTTAAAAGAACCTATACTCGAACGTACAGAACGGGTACATAAAAACAGGATTGATTTGTTGATCGTCCCTGGTCTGCTTTTTCAACAGGAAGGCTACCGAATCGGGTTTGGCGGCGGATATTATGACCGCTTCTTAACAGACTTTGCCGGCAGGACCGCTTCACTTGCATACAGCTGGCAGGCAGATTCCTCATTTCAAGCGGAGGACCATGATATTCCGGTTGACAAGGTCATAACCGAGAACAAGGTTTACGATGGCCTTTCCAGTTAACGGTCTGGCAGCGGACATAATCTTGATACTTCTGATTGCTGCTCTCGCTTATTATGGGTTCAAGCTGCGGCTGTTGACGTTATCAGGTTCGGCAGCTGCAGCGGCTGTGGGAGCGGCGGTATACATTGGTTTTGGATTGAGCGGACTCGCTTTGCTCGGTTTCTTTTTCATTTCATCCACTCTTTTGGGGAAGGTGAAGGATAACCGGCTCGTCGATGAAGTCACAAAAAAAGGGAGCAAGAGAGATGCCGTCCAGGTGCTCGCAAATGGCGGGCCTGCTGCCTTGTTTGCCGTTGCAGCTGTTTTTTCCGGAACGGAATATGCTCCCCTTTTGTTTTCGGTATCTTTTGCCGCAGCAGCCAGCGATACGTGGGCATCTGAAATCGGCATATTAAGCCGGAAACCGCCTTTCCATCTATTGCGGTTTCAGCAGGTTACACCTGGGACCTCAGGTGCGATTTCAGCTGCAGGCACTGCAGCCGCTTTTTCGGGTGCAGCGTCAACCTCCCTCCTGGCAGTGCTACTGTTCGAGGGATTTTCAGCTTATGAATGGTCTGTGATTACTATTTCAGGATTTGCAGGCAGTCTTGCCGATACACTTCTTGGCGGCACGGTACAAGTTTCTTACAAATGCACAACCTGCGGTATTGAAACAGAAAAGGAAATGCATTGCGGCAAGCGGACGGCCTGGAACAGTGGATATCGGTTCATAACGAATGATGCCGTTAATTTTATTTCCATCATGGCTGCCTGCGGTGTTGCTTATATGATTCGTTGAATAGAGGAACAACAGGAGGTATGGATGATGTCACAGTGGGAAAGATATTCAAGGCAAATGCTCTTCAAACCGATTGGCGAAGACGGACAGCGTAATTTGGCGGATGCGAAAGTGCTGATCGTCGGCATGGGGGCACTCGGCACCGCGGCCGCAAACCACTTGGCCAGGGCTGGAGTCGGATTTATACGCTTTGCAGATCGGGATTACGTAGAAAAATCAAATCTCCAGCGGCAAATGCTGTTTGACGAGGAAGATGTGAAAGCTGCTATGCCGAAAGCGGAAGCGGCCCGCAGAAAGCTTATGCTGCTAAATAGCGATATTATGCTGGACGCGCGCATCGGGGATGTGAATGCTGACAATGTCGAGGAATTAATCGCTGGCATCGACCTTGTCATTGACGGAACCGATAATTTCTCTACCCGGTTTCTGCTGAACGATGCCTGCTTCAAACACGGAATACCGTTCATTTACGGGGGGGCAGTAAGCTCCCGGGGAATGTTCGCGGCACTGCGGCCGGGTAAAACGCCATGTCTCCGCTGCCTTATGCCGGAACAGCAAGGCGGCCAGACATGCGATACGGTCGGTGTTATTTCCCCGGTGGTCGATATGGTCTCTTCTTATCAGGTCACGGAAACACTCAAATACTTGACCGGCAATGAGAAGCACATGCGCAGCGGCTTGCTTAATTTCGATATCTGGTATAACCAGCAGTTTCAGATTTCGTTCGGAAAATCACGAAGCGATTGCCCGGTTTGCTCCAAAAAAAGCTATCCGGCACTGGAACCAACAGAAAAAGAAACAACTACAGTGCTGTGCGGAAGAGAAACGGTGCAAATCCAAAATCATACCAATATGGACCTTAATGACTGGGCAGAGCGGCTTGCACCTGTGGCCCAATTGAAAAAGACTCCTTTCCTGCTGCGCGCAGAACTGAATGAGGGTGAACGGCTTGTTCTGTTTCCCGACGGCAGGGTACTCGTACAGGGAACAGAGGATATAACGCGGGCGAAAACGCTTTATTCACGGTATATCGGTTTATGAGAATGATAGATTGTTCAACATTTCACAAATTTTATATTAGATAACGTTTTCATGCTCTTTAAGGAAATGCCTGTTTGTGAAACAATATAGATGGTTAAAGATTCATAATGGATGTTTCATGAAAGGGTGGAATCACAATGAGAAAAAATTTGAATCGTGTAGCGCTGATTGGCACTGGTTTTGTGGGGTCCAGTTATGCATTTGCTTTATTGAACCAGGGAATAGCCGATGAACTTGTGATGATCGATATCAACAAAGAAAAGGCGGCAGGTGACGCCATGGATTTGAGCCATGGGCTCGCTTTTGCGCCTTCCTCTACAAAAATTTGGGCCGGCAGCTATGACGATTGTAAAGATGCTGATATCGTCGTTATAACCGCTGGTGCGAACCAAAAGCCCGGTGAAACAAGGCTTGATCTTGTTGAAAAGAATACAAAAATCTTCAAAGGGATTGTGGAAAGTGTGATGGGAAGCGGATTTAATGGCATATTTCTCGTCGCCACCAACCCCGTGGATATCTTAACTTATGCAACTTGGAAATTCTCCGGCCTTCCACAGGAACGTGTCATCGGTTCCGGTACGATTCTTGATACGGCAAGACTTCGGTATTTGCTTAGTGACTATTTTGATATCGATACAAGGAATATTCATGCATATATCCTCGGAGAGCATGGTGATACCGAACTGCCTGTGTGGAGCACCGCAGATATCGGAACCCGTCCGATTTTAGACATGATCGATAAGGATGAGAGGTTTAAGCGTGAGGACCTCGATGATATTTTCATCAATGTGCGCGATGCTGCTTATCATATCATCGAACGGAAAGGTGCAACCTATTACGGTATTGCGATGGGACTTGTCCGCTTGACTAAAGCCATTTTTCAAAATGACAATACAATCCTTACCGTCTCCGCTCATTTGAATGGCGAGTACGGCCAGGAAGACATCTTTATCGGTGTTCCAGCGATTGTGAACAGGGAAGGCATCCGTGAAGTTGTCCAAATTGGCTTGAATGAGGACGAGAAGCAGAAATTTAATCATTCGTGTGATGTCCTGCGCGGATATATGGAAAATGTGAACCTGGTGTGACCACCTGGTGCATGTTATGGGAGATCCGGCCGTGCCGGGTCTTTTTTTGCGATATAGGAAAAGGTAAGGTGTCAGGAAAGTAGTGTTTCCACGCAGTGGCCAATATTAAGAATATAGACAAAGGCAGCTGCGCATCTGTCTTCGCCTGGAGGCACGCAAATCAGAGAGTTTTCTTTATTGATTGTTCTGGCTCAAGGCAAGTGAATTAATTCATTCCAGCGGTGTCATGGACAGTGCTCCCCGAACGAGTGATTCTTTCCGGGAGCACTCGGGATGTACATGCTGCCTCAAAACAGCCGCGCAAGTGAAAACCAAACAGTCACGAAAGAGAAGATGTGCAGTTATATCCTCGAAAATGATCAGAAATCCCCTGCCTTAAAATCAGCAATAAACATACTTTTAGAACATTGAGTGATTTGATTTTTTGTTATGCAAATCGCAAACAGCGGTTTCGGCAATGTCCAATCATATCATCCCGCTCCTTTTCGCTTTTTTCATAACTCTATCCCTGTCAGTGGATAAAAAAAAAAGGAGTTGTCAAAAATAATGGGGAAAAGGAGGGATTGAGATGCGATCTTCCGCTGTGAGGATGCTGCTTTATGTCACAGTATTTTTCATTGCTTATCAATACAGATATAGGCTTATTAATGCCGTGCTGGGCATACAGCCGATTAGAAGGACGGTTGTTTCCTCTGCAATGGGAATCCCTTTTGTCAGGAGATTTTTCCTGCTGTCAGCTTTCCGTTAATTTTCAAAAGGATTTGGAATATCCAGCAGCTCTTTTAAAGAATAACACCAGTTCGCTGCAGCCCGGCGTCTTGCCGGGCTGTTTGCATTGGATCATCGGAAATACCGATGCGGCAAAAGCCGCCGGTGGTTGCCGGCGCATTCTAACTGTTATAATGAAATTGATATAAATATTTTATTACATAGTGAAGCGGTACTAAAAAGGAGAGGAAACGGTTGGTTAAGCTGCAGCAGGATTTAATTTTTTGGAGAATCGTCCATTATTTGACCGTAAACCGCCATTTCCGGGTGCTTACAATAAATGAAATGCGCGAGGAAGTGTGGCTGGAGCCAGAGGACTTCCGAAACAATACAATCGTCCGCCTGCACCGCTACGACCTTGATTGGGGCAACTGGATGAGAAACGATGCGGAAATGGTGTACCGGAAACTCCTTGATTTTAGAAAAGCCTCAAGAATGAAACAAATCCGGGGATACAATGTATATGTTTCTTCCTATGAACCGGTGGACGATTGGGAACACGCCGTCAATGACAGCCAGGTGAGTAAAGAGGGTAATCGGAAAATATCACTCGAAAATGTCATTATAGAAGGAACTAACCCGATTATAGGGATTGAACGGCTTTTCAATGGATTGGGAGTACCTGTTCCGAATATGGATAATTGGGCTGAAGGTGACGAATATACAGTTGAACAGCTGATTGATGGGGTGAAGCAGGCGTCAAACCGCAAAAAGGCTGAAGAACGAAAGCTGTTTAATTATGGAAAGCCTTTATTTACATACTTATTGCTGGCTGTGAATCTGGTCATGTTTGCTGTTCTTGAACTGAATGGGGGGAGCACAAGTATAGCGAACCTGGTTGAATATGGTGCAAAGTACAACCCGCTTATAATGGAAGGGGAGTGGTGGCGGTTTGTCACATCAATGTTTCTTCACATTGGATTTCTTCATTTCTTTTTGAACTCCTTTGCACTTTTTTATCTCGGTTCAGCCATTGAGCGAATATTCGGGACAAAACGGTTTATTGCCATTTATTTTGTTGCCGGATTGCTGGGTTCGTTTGCAAGCTTTGCTTTCAATAGCCAGATTTCAGCAGGAGCTTCTGGTGCGATTTACGGCTGTTTTGGAGCCCTGTTGTATTTTGGCATGAATTATCGGGACTTGTTCTTTCGGACAATCGGCATGTATGTCCTTGTCATCCTCGGTATCAACCTTGTTTTTGGACTTACAGTACCGATGGTAGATAATCCAGCGCACCTTGGCGGTCTTGCTGGCGGCTTTCTGGCATCAGGAATTGTCCACTTGCCGCGGCATGGAAAAGGTGTAAGGCAGATCTTTTTCTTCCTTGCTGCCCTTGTTACGGCTTCAGGAATCCTTTTTTACGGTTTTTTTGACAACATTGATCCGGTTCCGAGCTCCATGATTGCTCATGAACTCATAGAAATGGGAAGAGAGGAAGAGGCCCGTTCTTACCTTCAGGATGCGTTCAAGGCAGCTGAAGCAGATGTACCTGCTGAAACATACTTTTTGCTGTCACAGGTGGAATATGAGAGTGGGCAATATGAAGATGCAGAAGCCAATTTGAAGATTGCACTTAACAAGCGCCCGCAATTTCCCGAAGCTCATTATAAATTGGCACTTGTTTCCCTTGGGCTTGGTAAAAAGCAGCAAGCGGTGGAAGCTGCAGAGCAGGCGGTCCGCCAGGATCCCGGCAATGCTGAATACCAGAACCTGCTGAAACGGCTCAAGACAAATATTGAATAAGCTGATAAGGCCGGCCTTCTGCATCTTCAAACAGAACAAGCAGATGTGAACCGTCACTGCTTATCAAGATATATGGTATTGAACTTCCGACGGCACTGGCTTTTTTGCCGTCCGGTCCTGGCAGGCCAAGCACATAATTTTTGTACAGTCCTTCCCACAGGTTGCCGATCGCCCGCTGGGTCCCTGCGGAATCAAGGCCCGGGAAAGGCTTTTCCCCGTAGGCGGGGACTTCGGTAAGCGGAATGGTCGCATATTTACCGGCAGGGATACCGAAATGGGCGAGCAGCTTGTCACGGGTGAATAGAAGCTGCTGGTTTGTGGCATGATCGATAATCCGTTTCCATTCCTTTTCTTCCTCTGTCGACGGGACACGGAACGATTCCAGTGCCGTCATCGGCGAGTCGATGACGTACAAATGATCACTGCTCATTTTCTGGACACTTCTGATATGATCATTTTGGTAATGGACTTCGCCGTAGTGGAATGAAAGTGACTGAAAATGATTGCTGTCTTCTGCTGTCACCTTTTTTTCGAGATTAAGCGAATCAGCTTCTTCTTCCCACTGATTGAGAATATCCTTCAACACCCCTTCTTCAAACAGCAGAGAAATATCCTGACGCAGATAAACCTTACGGGGCAAGGTGGAATCAACTTCCCATTTCAAGGTATATTCATCAGCATCTTTTTCTTTTAAAAGCATCAATTTTGTTTCCGCTTGGGTGAAAGCCAGTTCCGGATCGAGGGGGAAATAGATCAAGCTTTCCCGGACTTCGGGCCGGCTGAACTGCATTATTATGGCTCCTATCGTTGCGGCAATGAGCAGAAATGAACAAAATGACAGCAGCAGCTTATTCATAAAACCGGCTCCTTTATAAATGGACAGACTTTGCTAACAATCTATGCGGAATATGTGTAAAATATGAAGTGTGCAATGTGAAAAGATAAGGAGGAATATGAGTGACTTCACCAATCAATACCGACAAGACGCTTTCGCTAATTGAAGAACTTGTCTCAATCGAAAGCCCGACAGGAAATACATCAGTGATCATTTCCCATATTGAACAGTTTTTCAACGAATTGGAGATCAATACAGCCCGCACAAAAAAAGGCGGCCTTCTTGTGACGCTTGAAGGAAACGACACTGGCAGACATCGGCTCCTGACTGCCCATGTCGATACGCTCGGCGCCATGGTCAAAGAAATAAAAGGCAACGGCCGTTTGAAGCTATCCATGATCGGCGGTTTTCGCTGGAATTCGGTTGAGGGTGAATACTGCAAGATCGAGACCTCTTCAGGCAAAACATACTCAGGAACAATCTTGCTGAACAAGACATCTGTGCATGTGTATAAAGACTATGGAACCGAAAAGCGGGACGATGACCATATCGAAGTGCGAATTGACGAAAAAGTACATACAGCAGAGGATGTAAAGGCACTCGGCATTTCTGTGGGTGACTTTGTTTCCTTTGCGCCGCGTGTTGAAAGGACGGACAGCGGATTCATAAAGTCTCGCCATCTTGATGATAAAGCGAGTGTAGGCATTTTGATGGAAGCTTTCCGAACAGTCAAGAAAGAAGGAACCACATTGCCACATACAACACACGTATTAATATCGAATAATGAGGAAATCGGATATGGAGGGAATTCCAACATCCCGGAGGAAACAGTTGAGTATCTCGCAGTCGATATGGGTGCGATCGGGGATGGGCAGACGACTGACGAATATTCCGTGTCAATCTGCGCAAAGGATTCTAGCGGACCTTATCATTATGGACTCCGTAAACAGCTTGTGAAGCTGGCTGAAGAACACGTCATTGACTACCGGGTTGATATATATCCGTATTATGGATCAGACGCTTCAGCCGCAGTCAGGGCAGGGCATGATGTCATACATGGCCTGATCGGGCCGGGAGTGGATGCCTCCCATGCGTTTGAAAGGACTCATCGGGATTCCGTCGAACATACCGCCCATCTTGTATACAGGTATATGAATTCACCCATTCTTTCTTATTAGTTGTGTTACATTTTAAAGTTGAGGTTACGCGGAAATGACAATACCATTTAACAAAACTTGATTATTATGAAAGGTATTTCTGAGTAAGGCGGCCTCGAGATCCGGCAGGATCCTGGCCGCCTTTCTCTATTTTAAAATTCTCCCTTTTACCAGCCGATTGCAAAAATAAAGGTATGTTTTGGAAAAAATACGTACAAGATGGAAATATAGCAGATGCGTGGTAATGGCTGGGGGGAGGATTGACGATGGAAGAATCAAAAAAACAGCCGGTTTATAAAGATATCGAGAGAAATAACGACTATTTAAGCGAAAGGCTTGGGGTCGAGAAAAGCTTTGATGTCATTAAACTTGATCTTGAATATGCAGGCCGGAAAATGGCACTTTATTTGATAGATGGTTTTGCAAAAGATGATATTCTTCATTACTTGATGAAATTACTCGCAGGGTTGAGAAAAGAAGATCTTGAGCCGGATCCACTGGAACGCCTTTTGAAAACCTACCTGCCGTATGTGGAAATAGAAAAGGTCGATGATCTTGAAGCGGCAGTTGACGGTGTGTTGGCAGGTCCGACAGCTCTAGTTGTTGACGGACTTGAGTACGTCATTATGATTGATGCAAGAACCTATCCGGTCCGCGGTCCAGAAGAACCTGACGTGGAGAGGGTTGTCCGGGGGGCAAGGGACGGTTATGTGGAAACGATCGTGTTTAACACCGCGCTGACGAGAAGAAGGGTAAGGGACCGGTCGCTGCGGATGGAATATATGCAGGCAGGAAGAAGGTCAAAAACCGATATTTGTATCTGCTATCTCGAAGATATAGCCGATCCTGAACATGTCAAGCATATAAAAGAATCGATAGAAAAAATTGACACAGACGGACTGCCGATGGGAGAAAAAACGATTGAAGAGTTTATTCTGGGCCGCCACTGGAATCCGTACCCGCTCGTGCGCTATACGGAGAGGCCCGATACCGCAGCTGTCCATTTATATGAAGGTCACGTTCTTGTCATGGTGGACGGCACCCCGAGTGTGCTGATTACCCCGACAACTTTCTGGCATCACTTGCAGCACGCGGAAGAATACAGGCAAAAGCCGCTTGTCGGTGCGTATTTGCGGGTTGTCCGTTTCCTCGCAATCTGGGCATCCCTTTTCCTGCTCCCGCTCTGGTACATATTTGCCGCTGACCCCTCCTTACTGCCGGAGGAAGTTGCCTTCATCGGCCCGAACGAAAGGGGACAGGTGCCGCTCTTGCTTCAATTTCTGCTGATTGAGGTCGGAATTGATATGCTCAGAATGGCAGCAATCCATACCCCTACGTCACTCGGGACAGCACTGGGGCTTGTCGCTGCGATTTTGATCGGCCAGGTCGCGGTTGAAGTCGGCCTTTTTTCAAATGAGGTCGTTTTATATCTTGCGATAGCAGCTATCGGCACGTTCGCTACACCAAGCTATGAAATGAGTCTCGCGAATCGGCTCGCCCGAATCGTATTTCTGATTGCTGCTGCTTCCTTTGGAGTCATCGGATACGTCACTGCAATCACTTTATGGCTCATCATGATAGTGAGAATGAACTCGTTTAACATCCCGTATTTGTGGCCGCTCATCCCATTTTCATGGCGCGCCTTCCGTGATGTCCTGATCAGGGCCCCGATTCCGCTGAAAAACCGAAGGCCTCGTGTCCTTAATCCGCAAGACCCGGATCGCTGAAGGTATAAGTTCTTCATGCTCCAGCTGCCAGCGGTTATCGTCATAAGCGGCTATTCCCTCCGGAAGCAAAAACCGCCTTCCGCAGGTTGACAGGTTCGGTTTTCAGGTACTAAACAGAAAATATCAGACCAAACAGCAGTCCAATTGGCTAAACAATTGGGCTGCTTATTTTATTGACATAAAAGGGGGCTACAAAAATAAATGCAAATTAACTTAAGTATTCACCTCTTTTTAG
>NZ_LWBL02000035.1 GCF_001644195.2 Bacillus marinisedimentorum
GCGGGCGGGCGGTGGGCCTCGTCGCTCCTGTGGGGTCTCACCTGTCCCGCTAGTCCCGCAGGACATTGAATAAGCTTCCTCGAATTGACACCGCACGAAGAAAATTGGTTTTTATTTTCGAGGAGTCTCGCACCTTCCACTCCAATCAACTAGTAAAAAAATCAACATTGAGCTTTAACACAGCCTTTTAGAAAGATGACACAACTTATTGTCCGCTATGGAATTCGTATGTTAAAACGCATGAAGCATTGCTTATTGAGAAGGGTTTCGGTAGACAAGGGGTGTCCGTCCCCAAACAGCCGTGAGCGCTGTCTTCCAAAACATATAGGATACATGTAAGCTATTTTAATACGGGAGCACCGCTGTTATAATAGTCAGGTAGGTGATGATAAATGAAAACGATTTACGACGTGCAACAATTTTTAAAACAGTACGGGACAATTATATATATCGGTGACCGGGCCAGCGATCTGGAACTGATGGAAGATGAAATCCATGAATTGTATAAGTCGCAGCTGATCGAGACGAAAGATTACCAGATGGCTGTTCTGCTGCTGCGCCAGGAAGCCCGGAAGGCGAGGGAAAAAAATGAACAGTACGATTGAAACGATGTTGAACCACCGATCAATCCGTAAGTTTAAAGATCTGGAACTATCTAACAGCCAAGTAGAGATGATCGTAAAAGCTGCCCAGTCAGCTTCTACTTCAAGCCATGTACAGGCTTATTCCATTATAGGTGTAACGGACATGGCAAAAAAGAGGAAGCTTGCTGAAATTGCAAAGGGCCAGAAATATGTGGAACAAAACGGACACTTTTTTGTGTTTTGTGCGGATTTGCACCGGCATGAAGTGATTGCCGATAAACGTGAACAAAAAGAGGTTTATGGAAATCTTGAAACAGCGGAATCGTTCATGGTCGCTGTCATTGATGCAGCGCTTGCCGCCCAGAACGCCGCTGTGGCAGCTGAATCTATGGGGCTGGGCATATGCTACATAGGCGGGTTGCGTAATGATATGGAAGGCGTGGCGGATTTACTCGGTCTGCCGCAGCGTACGGCACCGCTCTTTGGGATGGCAGTCGGCTATCCAGATCAGGATCCCGGAAGGAAGCCGCGGCTTCCTGCAGCCGCTGTTTATCACGAGAACGAATACATGAAGGATCGGGAAAAGACCGCTCGGCTGCTGGATCAGTATGACAGGGAAATGCAAGATTATTACATCGCCAGAACGGGCGGCAAACGAAAGGACACGTGGAGCGGCATGATGGCCGGGATGTTCTCAGAGCCGAAACGGACATACATAAAATCCTTTTTGAAGCGGATCGGGTTTCCTTTTAATTAATGGCTGGATTTCAATTGTGATTTTTTAAAAAAATGTCGAACTTGTGCTGAAGGTTGATGCAGTACCTATAGCGGTAATCAACACCCGCATTTCAAAGCGCCGTATTAAAAACATTAAAAACAACCCATCAGGGCTTTCTGTGGAAAAACGAATGAATAGAGAATGTGAAGCTGGGAACGGGAGGAAGCCGCGGTCATATATAAGCGGATAGCGGACGGTTAGCATGAATCGATGTCATTATTAAGCTTAAACTGAGCCTCATAAATAGACAGAGAAGGTGGAAAGTTATGAAAAAAGACTGGCTTGCGGGTGTAGACCTGGGCGGGACCACAATTAAATTGGCTTTTACGGACCTATATGGTGATATCATCACAAAATGGGAAATAACAACGGATACATCTGATCAGGGTAAAAATATCACTGAAGACATCGCCCGTACCATAGATGAAAAGCTTGATGAACTGAAAGAAAGTAAAGGCCGGCTTGCTGGAATCGGAATGGGAGCTCCGGGTTTCATCAACATGGAAACCGGGTTCATTTATCAAGCTGTCAATATCGGATGGAAAGACTTTCCGCTTAAAGACCGCCTTGAAATAGAGACAGGGCTGCCTGTCACTGTAGATAATGATGCCAACATCGCTGCCATCGGCGAAATGTGGAAAGGCGCCGGAGACGGGGCGAGGGATTTGCTTGCTGTCACGCTTGGAACCGGTGTCGGCGGCGGCATTATTGCCAATGGGGAGATTTTGCATGGAACCAACGGGATGGCCGGGGAGATCGGGCATATCACATCCATCCCTGAGGGGGGGGCACGCTGCAATTGCGGTAAGACGGGCTGCCTGGAAACAATTGCTTCGGCTACAGGAATTGTCAGGGTTGCGCGTGAAAAGCTTGCTGAAGCAGAATCCGTGAGTGAGCTTGCCAAAATAACAGCTGACGGCAGTCCGTTAACCTCCCGTGATGTGTTTACCGCAGCAGAAGCCGGTGATGCGCTTGCGGCAGAGGTGGTGGATGAGGTGATGTTCCATCTTGGCCTTGCACTGGCCAATCTGGCAAACGCGATAAATCCGAGCAAAATCGTAATTGGCGGCGGGGTTTCAAAGGCCGGTGCCGCATTAATTGATCCGCTGGAAAAGCATTTTAAGAGATTTGCGCTTCCGAGAGTGTATGAAGGAGCGGAAATTGCCGCCGCCACCCTCGGGAATGATGCTGGTGTAATCGGCGGAGCGTTCCTCGCTAAAAACCGTACCAAATAGTAAGAAGGTGAACCTTTTTGAGCAGAAATGCCCAAAAAGGTTTTTTGTCCCCGTATAGAAGGATGAACTTCAGCAAGGAAGTGGTTCTGCGGAGTTGCCGCATTTAGCAAAGGGCAACTGTGCATCTGCCTTAGTCTAAAAGCTCGCCGATCGGCGAGTTTTCTTTATGGCTCCTGGATTTCTGTTTTGGACTGTGAAAGAGTGTAGAATCAGCCTCACTTCAGCGGGAAAACCGGGCTGGACAAGTCCTTGCTGGGAGAAGCGAACGAGGGGGGTTGAGTGAGCGGCAAGATGACGAATGCTTTTGAACTGCAGAAATGGAAGTCTCCCTGTCAATCAAAACTCGTACGAATGAAAATAACTATAAACTTTAAGATTGTTAATGCCGGTCATTTTAAGACCAAACCATACTTAAAAGGTTGGCTGTATTAAAGGAGACTTTTGATCTTGCACGATGTTGATTGGAGCGGAAATTGCGGCATCTTCGAAAAGCTCCGCTTGTCCTCTGTGCGGGGAGAATTCATGGAAGGTTTTCCAGGGCGGAACCAGCGGGACAGGTGAGACCCCTCAGAAGCGTTTTCCGCTATGATGATGTTCACCATCCTTTGGCAAAGAAGACGGGAAATGAAGCAAGAATGGATGTTGCATGAATATCCATAGTGAAAGCGAGTACCTGCAGCGGAAATCAACAATTCGTTTGACTTAGATCAGAAATTTTAAGAAGAAGTAAATCTATTATTAAGGACCAGGGCCTTATTTTTTCGTCATCTTTTGACATTCCCCCCGTTTTCCACTGGCAATATTCGTATATTATGACAAGTCAAAGAAGGGAAAATTAAAAATAAGTGAAACCTTTCCGTTTTTAAGCCGTCTAATAGGTTTAGCGGAACATTGTAAAGGATATTACAATGTTGTTCAGATATTAAATAGAATGAAAAGGATTTGCCAAATCGTAAAAAAAGGATTAAGATATTCTTTGTTATAAAAATACCTAAACATGACATTTCCAAAAATGTAAATAAAAGGCACCATAAAACAGATTTAAATGGAGGTTCATCATGAAAGAGAAAAAATGGTCCAAGTATATGTTGATCGTATCAGCAATAGTCATGTTGTGGATCAAAACTTATATTGTCTATAAAACTAGCTTTGATATAACGATTGAAAATGGCATGCAGGAATTTATCCTGTTTATCAACCCGCTAAGCTCAGCACTGCTGTTTATTGGGCTGGCATTGTTCTCGAGCGGGAAAATGAGGAACGGCCTTGTGGTTTTCGCCAGTTTTCTGGCAGCGTTCGTCCTGTTTGCCAATGTCGTTTACTACCGCTTTTTCACTGATTTCATCACGATTCCGGTATTGTTCCAGACAAGCAACATGGGGGATCTGGGCGGCAGCATTTTTGAGCTTATCCGTCCGGTCGACATCCTGATGTTTATTGATACAATCATTCTGGCACTCATCGTTTTCAAAGGGAAGGTTTCCACAGGTAATGTCAAGCTTCCTGTGAAACTGGGTGTCGTCGGCCTTGCAGTCCTGATGTTTTTCGTCAACCTCTCGCTGTCTGAAGGAGAACGGTCAGATTTGCTGACACGTACGTTCGACCGTGAAATCCTTGTTAAAAATATCGGAACCTATAACTATCATATCTATGATGCCGTGCTGCAGTCCAAAACGAAAGCACAGCGGGCCTTTGCTGACAGCAGCCAGATGTCTGAAGTTGAAAACTATGTAAGGGCTAATCAGAAGAAACCGAATGAAGACTTGTTCGGCGCCGCCAAGGGGAAAAATGTGATTCTTATATCCATGGAATCAACCCAGAGCTTTGTCATCAACAATAAAATCAACGGCGAGGAAATTACACCGTTTTTGAATGATCTGATTGAAGACAGTTACTACTTCGAGAATTTTTATCACCAGACCGGGCAGGGAAAGACTTCCGATGCTGAGTTCCTTATTGATAATTCCCTGTATCCGATGCCGCGAGGGGCGGTGTTCTTTACACATTCACAAAATGAATATAATGCCTCACCGGAAATCCTGAAAAATAACGGGTACTATTCAGCGGTATTCCATGCGAATAACAAAAGTTTCTGGAACCGTGACATCATGTACAATGCAATGGGATATGACAAATATTTTTCACTGCGCTATTATGATGTGAATGAAGAAAATTCGGTTGGCTGGGGTCTTAAAGACAAAGAGTTTTTTGATCAGTCTGTTGAAATGATGAAAGATCTTCCTCAGCCTTTTTACACGAAATTCCTGAGCCTGACAAATCACTTCCCGTTTGAATTGCATGAAGAGGATAAAATGGTTGATGAATTCAACTCCAACAGCCGTACACTGAACCGCTACTTCCCGACGGTGCGATACACTGATGAAGCGCTGAAACACTTTTTCCAGCGTCTGAAAGACGAAGGGCTGTATGAGGATTCGGTCATCATCATTTACGGTGATCATTACGGCATTTCTGAAAACCATAATACAGCAATGGGACAGTTTCTCGGCAGGGATATCACACCGTTTGAAAGTGTGCAGCTTCAGCGGGTGCCGTTTATCATTCACATTCCAGGCCATGAGGACGACAGGACCATCTCAACTGTTTCCGGACAGATTGATATAAAACCTACAATCCTGCACTTGCTTGGGATAGAAACGAATAATGATATCCAGCTCGGCACAGACCTTTTCTCGCCGAACAAGCAGGAATTGACGGTGCTTCGTGACGGCAGCTTCATTACAAAAGATTATGTGTATACCGATAATACTTGTTATGATAAAGCGACAGGAGACAAAGCAGATGGTGCCAACTGTGAACCGTTCCTGACAAAAGCAAAACAGGAGCTTCAATATTCCGATGAGATCATATATGGAGATCTGCTCAGGTTTATTGATGATCAAAGAGAAAATTCCACCCCATAACAAAATGCCCCGGTCCTATACAGGATCGGGGTTTTTTAATGAAAAATTCATCCTGATATGCAGGCTTCTCCCAAACGGAAAATAACTGGCAATAACTTCTCTGCTTCAGTCATAGATATGAAAATAGGGAATTGTACAGGGAGGGGAAGTTATGGATATAAGAGTAAGGCGGGGAGACACATTCTGGTACTACAGTAAATTGTTCGGTATTCCAATCCGCCTGATTTTGGATTCCAACCGTCAACTGCCGCCAGAAGCAGTTCCGGTCGGAAGCGTCATCAAGATTCCGGGTTATCAAACACAGCAGTATACGATAAAAAGAGGGGACACATTGTATAAACTGGCAATATCCCGCGGGCTGCCGCTTGATGCGGTGCTATTACTCAATCAACAAGTCAGTCCCGAAAATTTGCAGCCTGGCGATCAAGTGCAGCTCCCATCAAGGATCACAAAACCGGTGGTGGAGGGCCAACGGGAGTATGGAAGCGGTGATGTGCAGCGCGATCTTAATGCCCTGCTTGAAATTTATCCGTTTTTACGCCGTGAAACAGCCGGCAAGTCTGTTCTTGAAAACGATATTACCGAAGTGAGGGCCGGTTCAGGACCGAAAAAAGTCCATGTCAACGGGTCCTTTCACGCAAATGAATGGATTACTACCCCGATAATCATGACTTTTTTAAATGATTATTTACTGTCTCTGACGAATAACACGCCAATAAGGGGATTATATACCCTTCCGCTTTATGAAATGACAGAGCTGTCACTAGTGCCGCTGGTGAACCCCGATGGTGTTGATCTGGTCCTGGATGGTCCTCCTGTACAGGAACCGTACCGATCGCTTGTCACCGAACTCAATAAAGGAAGTGAAGACTTTTCCGGCTGGAAAGCGAATATAAGAGGTGTCGACTTAAATAACCAGTATCCCGCCCGCTGGGAAGTCGAAAAGGAACGGAAACCAACCGCGCCTGCTCCGCGTGATTATCCTGGTGAGGCGCCGTTGACCGAACCGGAAGCCATTGCGATGGCTGAACTTACACGGCGGCGGGATTTCAGCCGGGTACTGGCTTTTCACACCCAGGGGGAAGAAATCTATTGGGGATATTTAAATATGGAACCCCCGGAAGCTGAGACGATCGTAAAGGAATTCCAGCGGGTAAGCGGCTATAAGCCGGTCCGGTTCATCGATAGTTATGCAGGATATAAAGATTGGTTTATCCAGGAGTGGAGGCGTCCGGGTTACACTGTCGAACTCGGTGAAGGCGTAAACCCGCTTCCGCTCAGCCAGTTTGATGAAATATACCAAGAAAGTCTCGGCATTTTCCTTGCATCACTCTATATGTGATTGTTTTAAATTTTGGCTGTGTTAACGCTCAATGTTGATTTTTCACCAGTTGATTGGAATGGAAGGTGCGAGACTCCGGCGGGACTAGCGGGACAGGTGAGGCCCCGCAAGAGCGATAGCGATGAGGAGGCTCAGCGCCCGCCCCGCGGCAAAGAAGACACTGTGAGTGCGACCGGAGGGAAGCAGAAACGGATGTCGCACTTGTGCCCTTGGGTGAAAGCGAGTACCTGCAACGGAAATCAACACTAGCGTTTAAAAGAGCCTAAATTTTAAATTGATTTGAAACATTCTGCCCTTCATAATCGTATATATAGAGATTGGGTGGGATGCTAAGTGAAAAAAATGATCTGGCTTTCAGCGGCGGGATTGCTTGTCCTCTCTTTAATGACCGGGTGTACGGATGTATGGAATGGGAACACAGCCCGGGACTTATCCGAACGGCAGCAGCCGGTTCTGCGCCAAAAAGAAATCTCGCCTTCGTTTTTGGCGAAAGAAACAATCATGCCGCTTAAAATCAGCCGGGAAGAATTCAATACGGTATCCGGCTGGTATGATGTTGAAACCATTTTATACTATACTGCCAGCAATGAAGTGTACACGTATAATATTTATACCGGAGAAAATGAAATTTTTCATAAATCAGATCAGCCGGTCGTTGCCATACAGCCAAACCCTGACCGTTCGCTCTTCTATATCCACAAAGCGGTGTCAGTAACGGAGTCAGCTGTAGAAGTGCTTGACGCGAAAGGGAAATCGATTTATAGGTGGGAAGGGAAAGCGAGTGAACTTGACATTGTATGGAATCCATATGCTCCATATACGTTAATGCTTACCGCCTTTCATCAGGACTGGAGCTATACGATGGAATATATTAATGTTGATACGGGCAAAAGTAAACCCGTTGAAATCGAAGTTCCATTTATCCGGTGGCTCGATGAAAAAAGGGCTGCTTATTTACAGTGGGACCAGGAAACGGATTCTTTTGAGGCCCCCCTTTATGCATTTGACGTTGATACAGCAACATCAACGAATCTACAAAATCAGGCTGTCGGTTTTTTTACATTTGAAAACCGGCTGGTTATGATTGATATTCAGGGTGATGGTGTTTCAACGTACCGTTTTTATGATAATAGGGGCACTGAGCTCCTCCATTCTGAAATCGTCCCCGTCCTTGAAACATATTCTGAACATTTCTGGGTACCCGAATTCAGTTACTATCGTGAACACGATACGTTTGTTTATTTCAGGCCGGCCAGGTCCGGCGATTTGTTCCAATACCACGACGGCTTTATTCTGACCTCACTCTCCCTTAAAACAGGGGAAAGTGAGGAACTCGTCAAGCTTGAAGATAACTTTCCGCTTCGTCATTCTCCGGATGGGAAACATATTTTGTTTGGTTATCAGCTGGAAAACATTATTCAGCTTGATTCGATGAATATCCTCTCGATCGTGAGGGAACCCTGAGGCGCTGTTCCGGTTTCTTTTGTGCTGTATAAATTGATTTCATGCAGCGGACAAATCTAATAATAGAGAAAAGTGAAGCCGGACCTCTGCCTTCGCCTAAAAGCTCGCCAATCTGCGAGTTTTCTTTATTTATGCAAGTAACTCGTTATACTATAATGATGAAGACGCCAGTTCATTTCCTGCAGACAAACAGAGAAGTCAGTGATAAAGCGAGTTGAATAAGATGGCAGCATTATTTTCCTTAAAAGATGTATCAACCCCAATACTCCATAACCTTTCACTTGATGTAAAAACCGGAAACTTTTTGACGCTGATCGGACCTTCGGGTGCGGGTAAGAGCAGTTTGCTTTTTTTATTGAACAGGCTGAATGACCCGGCCGATGGAGAAATTTTTTATTTGGATAAGCCTCTTGATGAGTATCCGATTACCGTACTGAGGAGAAAAGTGGGGATGGTGTTCCAATCAGCGAACCTCTTTCCAGGCACGGTCCGTGATAACCTTAAATATGGTCCTTCACTTTCCGGAAGCTGGTCCGACGGTAAGGCGAGCAGACTTCTCCAACAGGTCCGTCTGCCGAATGACTTACTCGACAGAGATGTTGACAGGCTGTCAGGCGGGGAAAAGCAGCGGGTGGCAATGGCACGCACGCTTGCAAACGAACCGGAGGTCCTGTTGCTTGATGAACCGACGAGCGCGCTTGACGAAAGAACGACAGAAGCGATTGAGGAGGTCCTGATGGAGCTTCAGCAAAAAAACGGGACTACGATCATTATGGTAACTCATGACCTTGAGCAGGCTGAGCGGCTCGGAAATCGGACGGTGTTTCTGGAAAACGGCCGGATTCTTGAAGAAGGGCTGACTGCCGAGTTGTTTACCAGTCCTCGGAGTGAAAGGCTTAAATCTTTCTTATACGGCAATGGTGACTGAAAACCGGCAAGGCTCTCAACTTTGTAGAATCATCATCAGCCGACATGCAAGTCAGTAAGGAGCACATGTTATGTCAAATTCGATTTCCAATCTTTCCATGGCCTTCACCGTATTCTTCATTCTGATACCGATGATGTTATCCTATTGGTATGCTCTTGGCTTATCAAGGGCCGTCCTCTGGTCTTCGATAAGAGGGTCTATCCAGCTGGTGGCAATCGGGTTCGTTTTGACCTACTTATTTGATTTGCCGCCGGGTATCGGTATCTTTATCATGCTCATGGTTATGATTACCGTTGCGAGCCTTCATGCTGCGAAGAAGGCTCAGGATTTGCCGCACGTGAAAATGGCGCTATTCGGAGTCATCACCCTTATTGAAACGGGCGTACTTGGCATGTGGCTGGTATTTGGGATGGCAGAATTCACAGCGGAACAGGTCATACCGATGAGCGGCATGGTCATCGGTAACAGTATGGTGGCAGCGGGTCTCGCCCTTGACCGGATCCAGGATGAATTCACGGAAGGAAAGGGTAGAATCCTTGCCGCCCTGTCACTAGGCGCGACACCGAAGCAGGCCTCTCAGCTCATTCTTAGAAAGACGCTGCAGGCAGCGATGATACCGAACATTGACGGATTGAAAACGATTGGGCTTGTCCAGCTGCCAGGGATGATGACAGGCCTTATTCTCGGCGGAGCTGATCCCCTGACGGCAATAAGGTATCAAATTGTCATTTCCCTCAGTATTTTTTCGGCCGTGTCAGTCAGCGCCATGCTTGTTACGCTGATCATGTATCGTGTATTCTTTAATAAGCAGATGCAGCTTCGCGATTTTTCAATAGATAACCAGGGAGGCAGATAAAATGGCTATTGCTGATGTAACCGTAATCCCAATTGGCACTGAAACGCCAAGTGTAAGTGAATATGTTGCAGATTTGCAGAAAATCTTGAAACAATATGAAGCTGAAGGGAAAATCTCTTTTCGGCTTACTCCTATGAATACATTAATCGAAGGGGAGCTTTCGACCCTGTTTGAGGTCATCCAATCGATACATGAAGCACCTTTTCAAAAAGGGATAAAGCGGGTGGCTACGAATATCCGTATTGATGACCGGCGCGATAAGGCTTCATCAATGACATCAAAGCTTGAAAGCGTTGAAAACAGATTGAAATCATGAAATGTAAAAAGGACAGCCGCCCGGCTGCCCTTTTCAATCTTTCAAATGTCGTTTCTCAATGTGAGGTTCCGCCTCCGCTGGTAATAAGGCTGACCAGCGTATTGATTGTGAACCAGCCGAAAACAGCGACTGTAAGGACCGTAAATACTACAGCAAGGAAGTTTTTACGGCGGATTTCACGGAAGAAACCAAGCAATGCAATGATCGTTACCAGTCCGAAAATAATGACAAGACCCATGATAATTCCCCCTATTGGTTAATAGCATCATATCCAGTGTTGGATCACAGGCACCAAATTATGTATACAATATTGATACACTCTTAATTATTTTAAACGTTTTCGATTTATTTGTCGAGATTTAAAAATTTGATTGTGATGCTGTATGCTTTCGCAAAACGTTCCATCAACTCTTTGTGCTGCCTGTCATACAGATAAACCGTATGCTCTCCGTCTGTATCTTTTGCAATCAAATGCTCTTGCATTTGATGCAAAGCCATCTGAATTTGTTTGCTGTCCCCCTCTTTAATTTGAAATCCATCGGCCATTTCGGCATAGACGTAGCGCCCGCCCGCCTGTGATTCAAAGCCATAATCGAAAAACAGGGGAGTGACCGCACCATCCGTAATCAGAATAAGTGTATAGGTTTCATTATACAGGTTACGGGATTGCCAGGTTTCCTCAAGTTGGCCGGCTTCCTCAGGGCTTTCCACGATAAATAATAAATCATCCCTGTCAAACACGCGGGCCCGGGCGGCAGACTCCTTGATAATGCCGCTGATCGATCCAGCATGAAGAGCTCCCGGATCGGACATTTCCACACCGTAACAAATGAGCAACTCGGGTGCCCTCCTTTTAAAGTTTGTTTTCTTTAGTGTAAAATAAGGAGATGGAACTTGCAATTGACAACGGAGGGATCATTATGAAATGGGAACAAATCCCGCTTGGACCGCTGCAGACGAATGCCTATGTACTTTCAAATGAAAAGGGCGAGTGCCTGATTTTTGACCCGGGGGCAGAAGGGTCAAAATTGAGCGCACTTTTAAAGGAACAGAACCTGAAACCGCTTGCCGTATTGCTTACCCATGCCCATTTTGACCATATCGGCGCATTGAGCAGAATCCGGTCTGAATACAACATTCCGGTATACTTGCACAAAGAGGAAAAAGATTGGCTCGCAGATCCTGAATTGAATGGCTCTGCCTTATTCATGATAGGGAATCCAGTAAGTGCCGATCCTGCTGATCACTTAATTGAAGCTGAAGGCCGGATCACAATAGGTCCTTTTTCGATGCAAGTGTTTGAAACACCGGGACATTCTCCTGGAAGTGTATCATTTTATTTTGCGGATGAGGGAATCGCGTTTTCGGGTGATGCACTATTTGCAGGCAGCATCGGCAGGACGGATCTTCCCGGCGGCAATCATGATCAACTCATCGAAAGCATCCATAAGAAGCTTCTTGTTTTGCCAGAGAATACAACAGTGGCACCTGGACACGGGCCTGAGACTACGATAGCAAATGAAATGGACGGGAACCCTTTTTTGAACGGATTTGATTTTTAGAAACCTCTTGTTACAAGGGATCAGCCGCTCTTGGCCAGAAAGAAATTTCCTTGTCAACTGAGAACCCGGCTAATGCCAATAAAGAAAACTCGCCGATTGGCGAGCCTTTAGGCGAAGACAGAGGCGTAGTTGCCCTTGTCTATATTGTTAAAATTGACCGCTGCGTCGAAATATTCCCTTGCTGGCAATTTACACTTTCCTTTAAGGTGAAAAAAGGCCCTTTCCAGATGGAAAGGGCATAGGGATATTTGCTTGCTTTGTTGGGATGAGCAGCCTGGTTGAACGGCTGCTATAAGATATTTATATATAAATATTAACACGATGTCAATAATGAAAAATGAAAAGGTGTATTTATGAATGAACAGCTGAAGAAATTATTTATGGAAAACCGCGGCCGGCCGGTTTCTTATGCCGACTTTATGGAAACGGCCCTTTACGACCCGGATTTAGGCTACTATTCCAATCCGGCAGTAAAAGTCGGAAAAACCGGTGACTTTTATACATCCCCATCCATCCACCAGGTATTCGGCGCGATGTTCGCCTCTGTTTTCATCAATGTGATCGAATCACATGGCATCGCTCCAAGGATTGCTGAATTCGGAGGCGGCACGGGGACCTTTGCCGGCGCGGTGCTAAATGCCTGGAAAGAGAAAGCGCCGGAAACGTTTAATGAACTCGAGTATATTGTGATTGAACGCAGTCAGTATCATCGAAACATGATCAAAGAGCGAATGGGCGTTGACAAGGTAAAGGTGTTTTCAACTCTGGAAGAGGCAAAACGCCATTTTCCTGCATTTGAAGGTATTGTGTTTTCCAATGAACTGCTTGATGCATTTCCGGTCGATGTCGTGAAACAGACCGAAGAAGGACTTCAAGAAGTGAGGCTGATCTGCGGCAGTTCGGGTGATTTGGCGGAAACGCTTGTCCCGGCGACGGCCGTCTACAGCAAATGGATTGACAAATACCATCGTTTGCCGCTGACTGCCGGGCAGAGGATCGAAATCCCCCTCCATATGGAAAAATGGATTACGGACATTTCTGCTTGGCTGTCAAGAGGGTATGTGTTCACGGTCGATTACGGCTATACAGCGGAAGAATGGCAGCATCCTGCCCGTAAGGACGGGAGCCTGCGCGGATATAAGGAGCATATGCTAATCCCAAAGCCGTATGAGAATCCCGGTGCGATGGATATCACCTCGCACGTTCATTGGGATGCATTTGCCGCAATAGGCAGGGAACAGGGCCTGGAATTGCTCAAACGCATGAAACAGCGTGACTTCTTGCTTGAAGCCGGTATACTTAAAGAGTTGCAGGAAAACTATGATCCAAATCCTTTTTCGGAAAAGAGCAGGCAAAACCGTGCAATCCGTTCTTTTTTGATGGATGGGGATATCAGCAGTTCCTTTGATGTATATATACAGGGGAAGGGACTTGTCGAGGGGGAAAGAGATATTTTCCCGGCTGGTTCGTGACAATTAAAAAACGGAGGGCAATTTGCCCTCCGTTTTTTAATGTCCTGCTCCAGGAGTCATCATGAACGTTGTCCAATATGTAAACCCGACAAAAAAGATGGTGAGATAAGCGCCGAAGATGTAAATGTACATACGTTCAGATAAATGCAAGTAGCTTAGAGCGATAAAGAATCCTGTTTGACCGAAAAACAGCATGGCCATTGTTTCCATACCGCCGACAAAGGACATGATCGCTATGATTCCGGTCCAGAATCCTAACACACGATACATTTTTTCCATGTGCTTACCCTCCTTTGTGCACTCTTTTCCACCATGTTTACATTATAAAGGACAACAAACATGATTGTAAACTAACTTTGTTTTTTTTACAGCAATATTATTAGTTGGTGACAACCGCTTTATACGTACAAGCTGCACAACCGTCTGTCATTCTTTCCTGCTGCTTCAGATCAACCGGCTCATCCTTGAAAACCTCTTCAAAAATTCCGTAGAAGAAGGAATGGTGCATCGTGCAAACCGGATGGCCGTTTTCGGAATCGGCAACTTCCTTGAATGGGCAGTTATATACGGTAAAGAAAATGGTTGAACCGTCTTCAATAACCTCGAACTCAGGATAAAAGCCCTGCATGGAGGAAGCGCTTTTGACAAGTGCAAGCTTTTCCTCAAACGTCATCTCTTCACGGTTTGTGTTAGAGCGGTATTTGCTTTCCTGTTCCACCATTTCATGGCCGAAGCGCCTGCCTGTCTGGTAAAGCGCATTTTGGCCTTCCTCACCAAGAGAAAGCAGGGAGTCGATCGCAATGGAAGCAAGCAGCTTATAATCACGGAATGGGAAATTCAGCTGGACGACTTCATCGCTTAGACGGTATAAACGGCTCGGACGGCCGCCTTTTCCGGTTTTCTTCGTTTCTGAAACAAGCATACTGACATCTTCAAGCTTTGAAAGGTGCAGGCGCGCCACATTCGGATGGATGTTGAATGAATCGGCGATTTCCTGGACGGTCACTTCTTTATGCATCCGTGTAATATATTGATATATGGAAAAACGTGTTGGATCAGCCAGGACACTTGTCACTTTCAGTGTTTGCTCCATAATGGTCACCTCTGGATTTCGTTTTGTTGGTTCAATTATAATACAGGGATTTAAGCATTTAAATGGTTATTACTACGAATACAGTAGTTGTAAGAATTCGTTCACATTTAAACGGTATAAATGTACATATAATATACACAATTGTTGACCAATCGATATATATTCAATTCAGTAAGCAGGGGACGTAAGCGTTACGTTTTGTTTTTCGTCTTCAAAATGAAGGATCTGATAATATTGCGGACATCAACAGCCTGCTTTCAGCAAGTCGTCCGGGATTCTCCCTGGTACTATCGCTTGCTGATCTCCGGTGTCCGCTTTTCCTGCAGGACAATTGGCATCCGCTGAATACCACCGAACGGAGAAATTGCGAGTGCATTTTCGAGGAGCTAGCGCATGCCTCTCCAATTAAACTTGGGGTAAAGTAACAACTCATTTCAGCTCAGTCTAAATGAAAAAGCCCGCCCTTTGAAAAGAAAGGCGGTCTTCAAAAGTGCACTTCAGATACTCGCATCGAGTTTTTGTGCAAACGGCACAAAAGAAGGTAACGCAAAAAAGGAGTTTACTGGGCTAGCTGGATTCGAACCAGCGCATCACGGAGTCAAAGTCCGTTGCCTTACCGCTTGGCTATAGCCCAATCTTCTTTTAGTATGTTGACCAAAAAGTTAATGTTTATACAGAAATTCGAGGATTTCTATAAAAAAGGTGGAATGTTTCATCTATACCACGAAGGGCAGGTGAACGATTACGATCATAGAAAAGAAAGGGCGTGAACTGATCAAGCGGGCAGCTGAAATGGGGGCGACCGATATCCATCTTCTACCGGAGGGACCTGATGTACTGATCCAATTCAGAATAGCGGACAAAATGTACAGCCAGGAATGCCTGCCGGCAGCGCAATACGATAAAATGGCAGCTCATTTCAAGTTTTTGGCCGGGCTTGACATCGGTGAAAAGAGACGACCGCAAAGCGGATCCTTTTCTGTCGAAATAAATAACCGGGCATTTGACTTACGGGTCTCATCTCTTCCTTCTATATACAGGGAGAGCATTGTCCTCCGTCTTATGCAGGAGAGGCTCGTACCGCTTCTGAAATTATCCCTGTTTCCTGCAGATGTTAAACTGCTGGGCGGCTTTATCAGAAAACGCGCAGGTCTTCTCATATTGACAGGCCCCACAGGTTCTGGAAAAACAACAACGCTTTATACGCTGATTGAAAAGGCACAAAGGGATTTCATGAGGAAAATCATCACGCTTGAAGACCCGGTCGAAAAAAAGGCAAGCGGCGTCCTGCAGGTTCAAATTAATGAAAAAGCCGGGATAACCTATGCGGCCGGATTGAAAGCGGCCCTCCGCCATGATCCCGATTTAATCATGGTGGGTGAAATCCGTGATGCTGAGACAGCTGCAATAGCTGTGCGTGCAGCTCTGACCGGTCATCTGGTCATGACGACGATGCACACGAAAAACACGGCGGGAGCCCTTAATCGGCTCATCGATTTCGGCATTCCGAAAGAGGATTTGAAACAAACGCTGATTGCGGTTACAGCACAGCGACTGGTCGATCTGGAGTGCCGGTTGTGCAGGAGCTCATGTTCGGTCCATTGCCGGCGGTTACGCCCATATTCACGGGCAGGAATTTATGAAATGCTTTATGGAAAGGATCTGGAAAACGCATTCCGCCTGCAAGGGAACCCGCTTTCCATTACCCGCAGCCTCGCAAATCGCCACCGGAAAGCATTTGCGCTTGGCTTTATATCCGCTGAGCGGCTGAATGAGTTCAAGGCGGATGAATATGCGTAGAAACCGGTTATCCATGCAGGATAAAGCAGCCATCCTGACAAGACTCGGAGCTCTTTTCAATAATGGATATCCGCTGGCCCGGGGCCTGGAGTTTTTAGCGCTTACAGAAGGAGACGTGCAGCAGCGGCAGATCGAAAAGATTATCCGGGATTTGAAAGCGGGTGAGCGGCTGCCGGATTCATTCCGACATATCGGATTGCCTGCTGATATAACAGGTGCCCTTTACTTTTCGGAAAAGCACGGCAATCTTGGATCTGTACTGACTGTGTCTGGAACTTCACTATCCAAAAGGGCTGCTCACTTGAAAAAACTGTTTAAAATTCTCCGTTATCCGATCTTTCTCCTTGGGGTGATCATCATTATGTTCATTGCCCTCTATGGTTTTTTATTCCCATCTTTCCTGAATTTTTTTAATGCCGCTAGAATGGATCTCCCTGTGTTCACAAGATATACAATGATGTCGATCAGACTTGCTCCATTTTTATTGGCTGCAATCCTCTTGATGATCAGCTTGCTCGTTATCCGCTTTAACTCTTTGAGAAAGAAGGAACCTCCAGCAAGGCTTGCAGCAAAAGCTGCGCGCTTACCTGTAATCGGCCGGCTTGTATCCATTTCGCTAACTTACTATTTCGCCCTTCATTTCGGCACCTTGCTTAATAGCGGACTTTCTTACTTAGAGGCATTGACCGTTTTTGCAGATCAGCATTACTTTTCTTACTTTCAGCAGGAGGGGCTCCATCTGCAGGCAGAGCTTAAGCAGGGAAAAGAATTTCAAGAAGTTATCGGGGAGCGGGGCAGTTATGAGAAGGCGCTCCCCGCTTTGATCATTCACGGACAGGCCAATGGAACACTTGGCGATGAACTGATTCAATACAGTGAACAGTTGCTGGAAGATTTTGAGGAACGCTTGGAGCGGCTGTTTTCGCTCATCCAGCCGCTTCTGTTTGGCCTGGTGGCCATGTTGATCATATTGCTGTTCACGTCTGTCATGTTGCCGATGCTCCAATTTATCAAAACAGTTTCGTAACGGTCAGGAGGAAATGTATTGAGAGAAAAAGGATTTACGCTTGTTGAAATGATGATTGTACTTATGATCATTTCGATTTTATTGATGATCACGATTCCGAATCTCACTGAAAATAATGGGACGGTCAGGGAGAAAGGGTGTGAAGCGATGGTTAAAGTCGCAGAAGCGCAAGTACAGGCTTTTGAAATCAAGAATAAAACCAAACCGGCGAATATTGCGGAGCTTGTGGACGGCGGATATTTGACAAGCGCCGAGTGCCCGGATGGCCAGGTACTTTCACTTGTGGACGGCAAAATTGAAACATCTTCTCCATAAAACTGAGCGCGGCTACACCTTCGTAGAAATGATGGCAGTGCTGCTTATTCTGACAATCACAACAGGCCTTGTTTCCTATAAAACAGCCGATGTATATCATGAAATCCAGTTAGAGTCTTTTTTTAGCGTGTTTGAAGAAGATTTCCTTTATGCAAAACAGTATGCAATTACAGAAAATGCAAGAATGACACTCTACTTGAATGCAAAGGACAGTGTATATTTCATTTTTCGTGACGGGGATTCGTTGCCGCTGATGAAAAGGACGTATGATTCCGGTATTACAATGGATTCCGGCTTATTGGGGCCAAGGTTTGTCATTCTGGCTAACGGCAACAACCAGAAAGCGGGAAAATGGTTTGTTGATTATCGCGGCGTCCGGTACCAGATCGTCTTTTCGCTGGGACAGGGGAGAATGTATGTTAAAAAACTGTAAAGGTTATTTCCTGCTTGAGGTTTTGCTGTCACTCGGAGTACTGATTGCGGCAGCTGCTTTTTTGCCTGCTTTGATTAAAATGAGGGAAGGGGATCACTTTATTGAACAAAAACGAGAAGCTGCCGCTGTCCTCCATGATGAAATTCAAAGCAGGTTATATGACCAGGGCACTATGCCGGCAGAGAAGCAGGTAGTGAACAACGGCCGCCTTTACACGTTTACCTGGAAAGAATTGGAGGAGGAACTGGTTTATCAAGCATGTGTTTCATTTGAACATGAGTTGACAGGCAGAAAGGCGGAAATATGCCATGAAGTCGGAAAATAAAGGTTTCACAATGCTGGAAATGCTGTTCGCCTTTTTCATTTTCATGTTCCTCACGGGCCTGCTTATGCCGATTCTCAAACTTTCAGCATCTTTCCTGGATAATGAAGGTGTCGCAATTAGGGAAACAGAAATTTTCTTCGGACAGCTCGGCAGGGAAGTAAGAGAGGCTGATGATACGGAGGTGCAGGCCGGAACGTTATTGATGCTAAGTCCAACCGGTAAGCTCGTCACCTATGAACAGTATGGAACAATGATAAGGAGGAGGGTGGATGGCAAAGGGCACGAATTAGTGCTGCAAAATATAACTGCGGTTCGGTTTGTTGAAGTGCCAAATGGCATCAATGTATCGGTCACAAAAGCCGGCAAAACGCTGGAAAGGCGTATATCACGTCCTTATGGAAGGGACAGCGGAGGATGAAAAGGCAGGCGGGATTCATCTTTCCGTTTACAGCGCTCATCGTCCTCATATTTTTTCTTGCCGTATCTTTGTCAGCCGAAAAATTATATGTCAAGAAGAAATTCTATGAACTTCTCGCTGAAAGGCAAGCGACAGAAGTCATTGTCCAGCGGTCAATGTCTGATATACTGATGGAAATAAAAGAAAAGGGCTCGCTTCAAGCGGAAGGAAGCCTGCAATATCCAGAAGGAACGGGAGTGTTTGTGAAAACCGGTGAAGACACGGAACGCATTATGATCACTCTTTTTGTTTCCGGAAATGACGGCGGCCGGATGCACATTCAATTCACAGCTGAAAAAGACGATGGATCGGTGATTGAATGGCATGAAGGTGAATAATGGCGAGAGGACAGGAGGAATAGGAGTGAAGGCGGTTTTTTTGACAGGATTCATGGGAAGCGGAAAAACGACAATCGGCAAGGTGCTGGGCGAAGAAACAGGGCTGCCGGTCATTGATACTGACAGGGCGATTGAAGAAAAGACAGGCAAGTCAATACCTGAGATTTTTGAACAAGAAGGGGAAGAATCGTTCAGGGAGTATGAACGGAATATCCTTGGTGAGCTGCCTGATTCGGATGTGATCGTCACAACAGGCGGAGGGATGGTTGTCCAGCAGGAAAATCGGAAAATGATGAAGAAAAGCGGAACAGTGATCTATCTGAAATGCGGATTGGATGAAATCAGACGGCGGCTAGAAGGGGATCAGACGAGACCGCTTCTGGCAGATGATAATGCAGGGAAATTGGAAGAGCTGTTCCGGCAAAGAAAGGCTTTTTATGAAGAGGCCGACATTACAGTCGTAACGGAGGGAAGGCCCGCCGGGGAAATTGTAAAAGAAATGCTCTCATTGATTAAACCGCTATAGGATGGAAATAATGATATAAAAAACGGCGGTGATGTGTATGGCAGGAAACGATTATATCCGGCATATGACACAGCAGGTGGTATCCTATCTCGATAAGCCAAAGGACCAGAGGAAAGAGCTCAGGAAAACAAGAAAAACCGGCAAACAGGCATTTATGACGAAGTGGTTTGGGGTCCTTCCGTTTGCCTTGTCAATGCTTTTCAGGAAAAAAAAGAAATAAAAATAAGCCGTTCAGCCCTGTTTGTAACACGATTGTAAGAAAAACCATGTTAAGCTCTTATTTACAGTATGTTAAAGTATACTTAATATGGTACAGCAATCCACTATTGGAGTGATTAAAATGGTTTCAATAGATTCAAATGTGGAAGACAGGCTTGAACGGCCTCTCAGAGACCTTCGAATCTCTGTTACAGATAGATGCAATTTCAGGTGCACGTACTGCATGCCTAAAGAAATATTCGGCCCGGATTATGCTTTTTTGCCCAAGCGGGAACTCCTGACTTTTGAGGAAATTGTGCGGGTTACCCGGCAGTTCGCCAAACTCGGAGTGAAAAAAATAAGGCTGACAGGCGGCGAACCGCTGCTTCGGACGGACTTGCCAGAGCTTGTGCGGCAGCTGAACGGCGTGGAAGGAATTGAAGACATCGCCCTGACGACAAATGGCGTCCTGCTTCCGAAATTCGCAAAGCCCCTCAAGGATGCCGGACTCCAACGGGTCTCGATCAGCCTTGATGCACTTGACGATGAAATCTTCGGGAAAATGAACGGGCAGGGTGTCAAAGTTGATAAAGTGCTTAAAGGCATTAATGCGGCACTTGATGCTGGACTTGGCGTGAAAATCAATACGGTGCTCAAAAAGGGATTGAACGAGTCACAAATACTGCCAATGGCCCGTTATTTCAAGGGTAAAGGTGTCATCCTCCGTTTTATCGAGTTCATGGATGTCGGCACAACGAACGGCTGGAATATGGATTCTGTCGTTTCCCAGCAGGAAGTGGTGGACAAGATCAATCCGGAAATGCCGCTTGAACCGATTGACCCGAACTATTATGGTGAAGTGGCTTCAAGATATCGCTACACAGACGGTGAAGGAGAAATCGGCTTCATTTCTTCGGTCACAAAAGCATTTTGCGGAACCTGCACTCGCGCAAGGCTCTCGGCTGACGGCAAAATTTACACTTGCTTGTTTGCCTCAATCGGCCATGATGTCCGCAAACTTGTCCGAAGCGAGATGACGGACAGCGAATTGGCAGAAAGCCTCGCCTCTATCTGGCTCAACCGACATGACAGGTATTCAGAACTGCGCAGCAAAGGAATTGAGCCGAAGGAAAAAATTGAGATGTCTTATATCGGCGGATAACCTCTGTAATGCTGCCGCTTTAGAAGAAAAACTCCCGTAGATGCGGGAGTTTTTTGTATTGTTTTGGTAAACCCCCGGCTGTAGATTTCCGCCGCTTGTATAGGTTATGATCCCGTCCGAAAGGAAAAGGTCTCCCTGCGGGTATTCTTGCTTATGCGTATGAACATGCACTGAATCAATGTTCAGTAACTATAATTATCTGAATGCAGAGATTATAGGAACCAAAGCCGGCTTCAGTGACTATAACTGCGGGCAAGACAACATTCGCTAAGCAGGCGCCTTCCGCATTTCGTGTTGTCCAGCTGCAGGCGCCAGCGGCTATCGACATAAGCGGTGGTCCCCTCCGGGAGGGACGATCACCTCCCTGCGGGTACCCCCGCTTATGCGTACGCCGCTAAACAGGCGCCTTCCGCATTTCTGTTTATCACGATGTTTTCAGGAATGCGAAGGGGGTGAGGTAAAAAAGGCCGCCGTTGATGATGTTTACTGAGATTTTAGGTTCATACAGGGCTTGCAGCGCCTCTTTTTCTGCATAGTAAGACTCAGGACGTTCTTCGTTTCCTTCATAAAAATGTTCAAGCAGGGCCAAATCCTGCTGCCATCTTTCCCTGGCGCCGTCCGCCCAGCTGTGGTCTTCGCGGAACACAAGTTCCTCGACCATCTTTTGTATCCGCTTGATGCCGCTTGCCGGCTTTATCATCGGTGTGAGCGTGAAACTGTAGTCAGGTATTTTGGGCGTAAGTTTAAGTGACTGCAGAAATTGCTGGCAGTTGCTGACCATTGTGCCGTTGATCAAGTTAAGGCCGATTGAATGGAGACGGTCTTTCTTTTTGTCACATTCATAAGCTACATTCATATTGAGGACAAGCCAGGGCTGCAATGGCGCCTTTTGGCTGCCGTTCGTTTCCCGGTCTTCAAATAAACGGGCATATGCTCCCTGGGATTTCGCTGCTTTGAAAATCTGGTGGAGGCGGGGGGAGCCGAAGTGGATCATTTCACTTCGCTTATCGTCTGCATGTACAGCCCGTTTATCTGTTATAAGGGTCAATTCCATTGGCTGTGGAATGCCCCCCGTTTTTTTTAGGTAATGCCAGTAAAAGGGCCTATTCATCAGTGTTTTATCCATTTCCTCAGTCAGCTGGATGTGCAATAGTCCAGGCTGATTCTGTTTGATTTCACATCCGTTTACAGTAAAGAACTTCAGCAGGAAATGATGGATTTCATGTTGCTGCACTTTGATCACTCCTTCCGGCGTCCGGTCTGCCCGACTGGAATACCGCACTGAGATTATCCATTTTGATGCGCATTTCCCCTTCGCTTGATGAATTTTCGAGAATATCTCGGATATGATCCTCAATGTTTTCCAGGTTGTAGCGGGTCAGGATTTCATCCAATTCGCCGATGACCCTTTCGAAAAGATTTATTTTTTCATAGAGCAGCTTCAAAATATGTTCTTCGATCGTTTCTCTGGCTGCGAAATTGAATATACGGACATCTTCTGTCTGCCCGAGCCTGTGAATCCGCCCGATCCTTTGCTCGATCCGCATCGGATTCCAGGGCAGGTCATAGTTGATTACATACCGGCAAAATTGGAGGTTTATCCCTTCGCCGCCCGCCTCAGTGGCAATCATCACTTGCGCCCTGTCACGGAAGAGCTGCCGCATCCAGTCTTTCTTGCTCCGTTTGAAGCCGCCGCGAAACGGTACCGATGTAATGTCGTGCTGCTGTAGAAACCATTGCAAATAAAGCTGTGTTGCCCGGTATTCAGTGAATATGATCACTTTGTCATCCAGTTTTTTTATGATTTCAACCGCTTTTTGGGCTTTTGAATTGTGCTCGATGCTTCCGAGCTTTTCACTGATTTCTTTTATGGCGTCTTCCGTACAGGCAGGAGCGTTTTCGCTTTCAAGCATCTTTTTCAGTGTCACATAAGCGGCCTCTTTGCTGCTGCAGACCTCCCGCTGGAGTATTAACCGGGAGAATCCTCCTGCCGCAAGCCCCGGGTATTTTTCCGGCAGGACTGTCACGGTTTCATACAGTTCCCGTTCAGCAGGGGAGAGCGTGATGCCGACCGTTTCAATATGGCGCTTGGGCCAGTCGATGCCGGTATCGCCCCTGCGGTTGCGCACCATCACTTTATTAATCAGCGCCTTTAAATGTTCATCATGCTGCAATGCCCTTTTTTTGGCTGCGAATTTCTCTGAAAAATAGGTTTCATTTCCGAGATGCCCGGGCTTTAAAAGGGTTACGAGATTGAAGATTTCTTCCACCTTGTTCTGGATCGGTGTCGCAGTCAACAACAGGCAGTATTTTTTCTTCAGCTGTTGGACAAATTGATAATTTTTCGTTTTGCTATTTTTAAGTTTATGTGCCTCATCAATGATGACCATATCATAGTCCTGTTCGAGGACAATGCTGCGGTGCGGTTCCCTCTTCGCTGTATCAATGGAAGAGACAACGATATCGCACTGTTCCCATACATAGCTTTTCCGCTGTTCAACGGCAGGTATATAAAATTTTTCGTTAAGCTCGGAACCCCATTGTGAGACAAGGGACGCCGGCACGAGAATCAGAACTTTTTTGACCAATCCACGGATCATATATTCCTTTAAAATCAGCCCGGCTTCGATTGTTTTGCCGAGCCCGACTTCATCCGCGAGGATTCCTTTGCCGTTCATCTCTTCAATTACGGTCCTCGCCGCTTCAAGCTGGTGTGGAAGCGGAGTCAGCTGCGGAAGGTGCGCCGGTGCGATCAATCCGTTGAAATCTTCAATTCCGGTATGTTCCTCTATCTCATATGCAAGTTTGAAAACTTCCCATGGGGACCAGGGCCCGTCATCTTCGGCACGAGTGAGAAACGAATCGTGCCAGCTGTTGTCAAATTCAATTTTAACCGTCATTCTGTCTCCACCCTTCCTCCCAATATTCTCTATGGTACGCCAAGGAGATTTTTCAAAAAACTGAATATTGCCCGAATATCAAAATTAATGGTAGGATAATAATAGATTTATGAATTAGTATGCCCGTGTTTCAGGAAATTATATATTGGCGAATGAGAATAAGGGGAGAGACTACATCGCGTAGCGCCGAAGGAGCAAGCATTCTTGTGAATCTCTCAGGCAAAAAGACTCTTATTGGACGCAGCTCTGGAGAGTGCCCGGAAAAGGGCCACCCAAGAGGATAACCCGTTTTTTTGCGGGTAAACTTTCAGGTTTCAGGACAGGGAATTATGATCGCCTTTGCGATGGTAATTTTCTGTCCTTTTTATATGCCGGAAAGGTGCAGGCGATTCAGGCACGGGCTATTCAAAGCAGTGACAAATACGCTTAAGGGGGAAAGGTAATGTCATCATTAAAGAAAACACCGCTTTACGAAGTTTATTCGGAATACGGCGGCAAGACGATTGATTTTGGCGGATGGGACCTGCCGGTGCAGTTTACAGGCATAAAGGATGAACATCATGCCGTCCGGACAAAAGCAGGTTTATTTGATGTATCGCATATGGGTGAATTTACGGTGAAAGGGGAAGGCAGCCTGGCATTTCTCCAAAAAATGATGACCAATGACGTCAGCAAGCTGAAGGACGGCGGTGCGCAGTATACAGCCATGTGCTATGAAAACGGCGGCACGGTTGATGATCTGCTCATCTATAAAAAAGCCGACGGCGATTATTTGTTAGTTGTGAATGCCTCGAATATCGACAAAGATTTCGAATGGCTGAACAATCATACATCCGGCGATGTAAGCGTTACCGACATATCACCTGACATTGCACAGCTGGCACTTCAGGGTCCGCTTGCCGAACAGGTGCTCCAAAAGCTGACTGAAACGGACCTGAGTGAAATAAAATTTTTCAAGTTTAAAGAAGACGTTTCTATTAATGGCGCCAAAGCACTAGTTTCAAGAACCGGGTACACTGGGGAAGACGGATTTGAAATTTATTGCCAGGCCGAAGATGCTGTGAATTTGTGGAAAGGTATCCTGGAAGCCGGTAAGGAGGAGGGCGTTGTCCCTGTCGGACTGGGCGCACGGGATACACTTAGATTCGAAGCAAACCTTCCGCTGTACGGACAGGAACTTTCTAAGGATATTACGCCGATTGAAGCAGGAATCGGATTTGCAGTTAAGCCTGATAAAGGGATCGATTTCTTCGGAATGGATACTCTGAAGAAGCAAAAAGAGTATGGACCTGCGAGAAAGCTTGTCGGAATCGAGATGATCGATAAAGGCATACCGCGAACGGGTTATGAAGTTTACAAAGATGACGAACAAATCGGAGAAGTGACAACTGGAACACAGTCACCGACACTTAATAAAAATGTAGGTCTTGCCCTTTTGAAATCAGATTTTGCGGAAATGGGCACCGAAGTCGAAGTGCAGGTCCGGAAACGGCGCCTGAAAGCCCAAGTGGCAGCAACTCCATTTTATAAACGACCGAAAAAGTAAAGGAAGGTGAAGGCGATGAATTACCGTTATCTGCCAATGACAGAAGAAGATAAAAAAGCGATGCTTGAAACAATCGGTGTTGAATCTGTTGATCAATTATTTGGAGACATTCCGGAAAAGGTGCGTTTTAAAGGAGAAATCGATATTCCCGCACCTGTTTCGGAAGCGGGGCTTGTCAAAGAAATGTCTGCACTTGCCGAGAAAAATGCGGACACCCGACATTATACTTCATTCCTTGGCGCAGGCGTTTATGATCACTATATCCCATCCGTTGTCGACCATGTCATTTCACGTTCGGAATTTTATACGGCTTATACCCCTTACCAGCCTGAAATTTCCCAGGGTGAACTTCAGGCAATGTTCGAATTCCAGACGATGATTTGCGAACTTACCGGGATGGATATCGCAAACTCTTCCATGTATGACGGGATTACCGCACTTGCTGAAGCTGCATTGATGAGTGCCGGGCAGACGCGGAAAAACAAGATTATCGTTTCCGAAGCGGTCCACCCTGAAGCGCTTGATGTTTTAAAAACATATGCAGCCGGGCAGCATCTTGAAGTCGAAATAGTCGGCATCAAGGACGGGGTGACAGATAAGGAAGCCCTGGCAAATGCTGTTGATGGTGATACCGCCGGTGTAATTGTGCAATACCCTAACTTTTTCGGTCAAATGGAAAATCTGAAGGAAATGGAAGAAATCGTCCATCAGACAAAGGCGTTATTCATCGTATCATCAAATCCGCTTGCACTTGGCGCCTTGACACCTCCTGGCAATTTCGGTGCTGATATCGTTGTCGGTGACGCCCAGCCATTTGGCATCCCGTCACAATTCGGCGGGCCTCACTGCGGTTATTTTGCGGTAACAAAGAAATTGATGCGGAAAGTACCGGGCCGGCTCGTAGGCCAGACGAAAGATGAAGACGGCCGCCGCGGATTCGTGTTGACATTGCAGGCCCGCGAGCAGCATATCCGCCGAGATAAAGCGACGTCTAATATTTGCTCTAATCAGGCATTGAATGCACTGGCCGCCTCTGTTGCCATGACGGCACTCGGAAAACAGGGTGTGAAAGAGATGGCGATCCAAAATCTTCAAAAAGCGCATTATGCGAAGAAGCGGTTTGAAGAAAAAGGACTCAAGGCAGTTTATGAAGGGCCGTTCTTCAATGAGTTCGTCATACAAACGAACAAACCGGTTGCTGATGTAAATGAAAGATTGATGGAAAAAGGAATCATCGGCGGCTACGACCTGGGATTGAGCCATGCAGGCATGGAAAATCATATGCTTGTTGCTGTTACGGAACTGCGTACAAAAGAAGAGATCGACAATCTGGTGACAGAATTGGGGGATGACCATGAATAAACAGGATCAGCCGCTTATTTTTGAAATGAGCAAGCCAGGCCGTGCAGGTTATAACCTTCCGGAACTTGATGTGCCGGAAACGGAAATTGCAGACATGCTGCCTTCTGATTTCATCCGGACAGAAGAAGCGGATCTCCCGGAAGTGTCCGAATTGCAGCTTATGCGCCATTACACAGCGCTGTCGAACCGAAACCATGGAGTCGATTCAGGGTTCTATCCACTCGGTTCCTGTACAATGAAATACAATCCGAAAGTGAATGAAGACGTTGCCCGCCTGCAAGGTTTTTCACACATCCATCCCTATCAGGATGAAAAGACGGTCCAGGGGGCGATGGAGCTTCTCTTCAACCTCCAGACAATGCTTGAGGAAATCACCGGCATGGATGCGGTTACAATGCAGCCTGCCGCAGGAGCACACGGTGAATGGACCGGTTTGATGATGATCAGGGCGTTCCATGAAGCAAACGGCGATCATCAGCGGACAAAGGTCATAGTGCCTGATTCAGCACACGGCACAAATCCTGCTTCGGCTACTGTGGCCGGTTTTGAGGCCATTACGGTCAAATCAGATGAACGCGGCCTTGTCGATATCGAGGACCTTAAGAAAGTGGTAGGAGATGATACGGCAGCATTGATGCTGACGAATCCGAATACACTCGGACTGTTTGAGGAGCACATTGACGAATTGACAACGATTATCCATGAAGCCGGCGGAAAAATATATTATGACGGCGCAAACCTGAACGCAATCATGGGCAAAGCACGCCCTGGAGATATGGGATTCGATGTCGTTCACCTCAATCTCCACAAAACGTTCACCGGACCTCATGGCGGCGGCGGACCGGGTTCAGGCCCAGTCGGCGTTAAGGAGGATTTGATTCCATTTTTGCCGAAGCCTATCCTGGTAAAGAAGGAAGACATGTACCGTTTTGATTACGACCGCCCGCAGGCGATTGGCCGGGTGAAGCCGTATTACGGCAACTTCGGAATCAATGTGAGGGCATATGCTTATATCCGCACGATGGGTCCAGAAGGCCTTAAGCTTGTCAGTGAATATGCTGTACTGAATGCAAATTACATGATGAGGCGCCTGGCCGAGCATTTCGATCTGCCTTTCACCCAGCATTGCAAGCATGAGTTCGTCATCTCTGGAAAACGGCAGAAGAAATTCGGGGTACGTACACTCGATATGGCAAAGAGGCTCCTTGACTTCGGATATCATCCGCCGACAATTTACTTCCCGCTTATCGTGGAAGAGGCCATGATGATCGAACCGACAGAAACGGAAAGCAAGGAAACATTAGATGAATTCATCGATGTCATGATCCGCATCGCAAAGGAAGCGGAAGAGGATCCGGAAATCGTACAGGAGGCACCGCACACAACTCCTGTAAAGAGGCTCGATGAAACGCAGGCTGCCCGTAAACCGGTGCTGAGGTATCAAAAATAAAGATAGAAAAAAGGTTTCGATCACCGGATCGAAACCTTTTTTTACCGTCTAGTAAAGTATAAAATGCCAGTAAGGAAGGATTTTACGCAGAGGCCAAAGTTAAGAATATAGATAGGGGCAACTGCGTATCTGCTTGGCCTTAAGGCTTGCCAATCGGCGAGTATATGCGGATTACTTTTTATATTTCACTTTGCCGTTCCATTTTTTGAAACCGCCTTTTAACTGGCTTAAGTCCTGATATCCCCAACGTTTCAGCATCGATGCGGCCCTGGCGCTTCTGGAACCGCCCTGGCAATAAAGGTAGACCGGCTTGTCTTTCCGGATTTCACCCTGTCGCATTTTCAACTGAGACATCGGTATATTGCGGGCGCCGAGAATGTGGCCGTTTTCATACTCGTTTTGCTCCCTGACATCTATCAACTGCGCTTTACGGTAGCCTTCTTTAAATTCCTCTTCTGACAACGTTTTGAGATAGCGGCTTCTCATAAACGCAGTAACACCCCAGTATGTGATGAAAAAGACCAGGGTAGCGAGCAAAAGCTGCCAAACTGTCATAGGTGAACCCCCTCTGTTTCTCTCTATCATTTCATGATGTTTCATTATCACATTTACCATTATATACATGGCTGGCCAAAGAATCAAAGCCAAAAATTGATTGCAGGTCCTGCATCTGAAAGTGTAACATTTTTGACAATCGGCCCCCATCTGGTAGACTAAATAGAGATTTCACTATGATTACATAATAAACGAAGGTTGATGAATATGGGAAAAGAAAAGTGGTATTTTATCGACTCCGGCAACAGTTCTCCAGCATACAATATGGCGCTGGATGAGGCGCTTCTTGACTGGCACGGCAACGGGGACATTCCCCCTGCCGTCCGTTTCTACGGATGGAATCCTGCCACACTTTCAATCGGGTATTTCCAGCAGGTTGATAAAGAAATCGACCTGGAAGCGGTCAGAAAACATAATCTGGGTTTTGTGCGCAGGCCTACGGGAGGAAGAGGAGTGCTCCATGAACATGAACTGACATACAGCGTCATTGTCAGTGAAGATCATTCTGAAATGCCGGCATCAGTCACAGAAGCGTATCGGGTCATTTCGCAGGGGGTTCTTGAAGGCTTCCGCAATCTGGGGCTTGATGCCCATTTTGCGGTGCCGCGCACGAAAGAACAGCGGGACGCGCTGAAAGCGCCGCGCTCAGCCGTTTGTTTTGATGCACCTTCCTGGTATGAACTTGTGGTTGAAGGCCGCAAGGTGGCAGGAAGTGCCCAGACCCGTCAAAAAGGAGTCATTCTCCAGCATGGGGCCATTTTGCTCGATTTGGAAGAAGATAAGCTGTTCAGCCTTTTTAAGTATAAAAACGACCGGATTAAAGAAAGAATGCAAAAAGCGTTCAAAACGAAGGCGGTTGCAATCAATGACTTGAGAGAAAAGCCTGTAACACTTTATGAAGCCAGGCTGGCATTCAAGCGGGGGTTTGAAAAAGGTCTGGATATCGAATTTATACCATTTACCATGAGTCCGGATCAGGAAGCATATGTAGATGAATTAGTAAAAAAGAAGTATGGAAATGACGAATGGAATTACCGAAAATAAGAAAGGCGGCAGACGATTGTCTCCGTTTTTCTTTTTTTTTCTTGCCAAACAGAGTAAATACAGAAGAATGGAAACCATTGATACTCCCAGATTATCCAGTTTAACAATATAAACATGTTCAACCGGTGGTTTGTATAAAAATAAACAATCCTTTTCCGTTTTCTTTTGAATGAAGAGAAATTTATGGGAGTTATACTTTTGCTGCTGAATAACAACATTGAACTTTAACATTTGCCAGCGAACCGAAAACCCGAAGCTCAGGTACGGCCGAGGAGCTTATGGTCTGCTGAGTGCTGCTGCGTCCAGTTGCAATGCAGCGGAAATCAATTTTCCTTTGTGAGATAGCAAAATGTTTACGGAAGCAGCCGATATCTAAGCTTAATAGGAAAAGGGTTCACTGAGACAAAGATTGGTCATATAGCTAAATTCAAAACATGTTGCAATCCAGGAAATTCGTTAAATTTCACCAAATTTCCCATCTTACGATGACCTCCCTCTTTCTGCCCCTCGTTTATGACCGTTTTCATGTTTGACAAAAAAATATTTTTTGTTCAAAAAACAATATATAGTGTATTCGTTCTGAATTTTTCACTATATATTGATTTAACGGTATTGCTGTGGTACCGTTAGGATAACCTTAATTAAAAGGGGAAGGGATAACCTTTACAGCAGGATATACATAATAGCTGCTTTTCGATAAAAAGGAGTGAAAAATATGGATCAAACGACAACTGAAAAATGGAAAATTGATGTAGAAAGGCTTAACAGGGATATCAGCCTGTTTCCACAGGTGCATTCCATCAACTCGGACATGAAGACTACACATAAAGGTGTTTCAAGGCTGGTCATGCTGGACCGTTACGCCTTCAAAGACACGGAAAAGACGACGCTCACCAATGGGGATTTTGTCGTACTGACAGTTAAAGAAGACCCGAAGTTTCCAGCAAGGGGAACAGGTTTCATAAAGTCGATTGATTGGGAACGGAACACCGCCGAGGTGGTTGTTGAAGAAGAATTCCTTGCTATCCTGGAGACGGAGGAAGAACAGCAGACTGGCTTGATCACGCGCTCATTGGATGTCATTGAAAAGCCGCTTGAGGTCTTTTATGAGCAGGTCGCCCTCCGCAATGCGACCGGTCTTGCGCAGGTAGAAGAAGATGAGGACAAGCGCACATACTGGTTCACGAAGTTTTATGAAGAACTCGTAAGCATGAACTTTGTGCCGGCAGGCCGTGTTCTTTACGGGGCAGGTGCCGAAACGGATGTCACTTATTTCAACTGCTATGTGATGCCGTACATCCAGGATTCGCGTGAAGGAATATCCGAACACCGCAAGCAAGTGATGGAAATCATGAGCCGAGGCGGAGGAGTCGGCACGAACGGGTCGACTTTGCGTCCGCGCAATACGCTCGCGAGGGGCGTAAACGGCAAATCATCCGGTTCGGTTTCGTGGCTCGATGACATCGCGAAGCTGACCCATCTCGTTGAGCAGGGCGGATCAAGGCGCGGTGCCCAAATGATAATGCTTGCGGTCTGGCATCCGGATATCGTCGAATTCATTATTTCAAAGATGCAAAACCCGCGTATCCTTCGCTTCCTTATCGAGAATACGGAAGACGGGTATATTAAAAAGACGGCAAAAGAGAAACTGAAATTCAAGCCTCTTACCGAAACGGAACAGGACCTTTATCAGGGGGTCGTGAATTATAAAAACATACCGGGACAGGGTGGTTTCACGGACAAGGTCATCAAGGATGCAGAAACGAAACTGAGTGACGGCGGCACATATTCGGTCCATAACCCCGAATTCCTGACCGGCGCGAACATTTCCGTGAACATCACAAAGGAGTTCATGGATGCCCTTGATCATGACGCTGACTTTGAATTGAAGTTCCCGGATGTTGAAAATTACGCCGCTGAGGAAATGGATGTATATAACAGCAAATGGCACGAATCCGGGGATGTCCGCGAATGGGAAGCGCTTGGCCATAAAATCCGGACTTACCGGACGATCAAGGCGAAAGAGTTATGGAACCTGATCAATATATGCGCCACGTATTCCGCCGAACCAGGCATTTTCTTCATTGACAACGCCAACGATATGACGAATGCCAAAGCTTACGGCCAGAAGGTCGTTGCGACGAACCCGTGCGGGGAACAGCCGCTTGCTCCATACAGCGTCTGCAATCTTGCAGCGGTCAATCTTGCTGAAATGGCCGACAAAGACAAAAAAACAGTCGATTTCGATAAACTGAAGCGGACAGTCGAAACAGGCGTACGCATGCAGGACAATGTCATCGATGCAACTCCTTACTTCCTTGAAGATAACCGCAAGCAGGCACTCGGCGAACGCCGGATCGGCCTTGGCGTCATGGGCTTGCACGATTTACTGATTTATTGTGAGACGGAATACGGTTCTGAAGAAGGCAATAAGCTCGTCGATGAGATTTTTGAAGTGATTTCGACGACAGCCTACAGGGCATCGGTCGATTTGGCGAAGGAAAAGGGTAGCTTCCCGTTCCTTACCGGTGAGACGGAGGAAGAAACAGTGAAGCTGAGGGAGAGCTTCATCCAGACAGGTTATATGCAGGGAATGCCGGAAGAAATAAGGGAAAGTATTAAAGATCACGGTATCCGCAACTCTCACTTGCTGACGGTGGCGCCAACTGGATCGACGGGCACAATGGTCGGTGTATCAACAGGACTTGAACCGTACTTCTCCTTCTCTTACTTCAGAAGCGGCCGCCTCGGCAAATTCATCGAAGTGAAAGCGGATATTGTCAATGAATACCTGGAACGCCATCCGGAAGCTGATCCGGAAAACCTGCCGAACTGGTTCATATCCGCAATGGATCTTGATCCGGAAGCGCATGCTGACGTCCAGTGCGTCATTCAGCGCTGGGTTGACAGCTCCATCAGCAAAACGGTCAATGCGCCGAAAGGGTACACTGTTGAACAGGTGGAAAACGTCTATCAGCGTCTCTACAATGGGGGTGCGAAAGGCGGGACGGTATATGTCGACGGCAGCCGCGATTCGCAGGTCCTTACCTTGAAAGCGGAGGAAAATGCTTTCGAAGATGGTGAAGAAGATACGCTGAAAACGGGAAGTGGCGAAAGAGAAAAAAGCCATGTCGTCCTTGTCGACACGATCAGCGCTCTCCGCTCAACGGATGTAACAATAGGGTCTGAAGTAGGAAATACATGCCCGGTTTGCCGAAAAGGGAAAGTCGAGGAAATCGGCGGCTGCAATACTTGCACGAACTGCAATGCCCAATTGAAATGCGGACTTTAAAAGAAATTGTGATAGGCCCAAAAAGGTAAAAGTTTCCGTTTTGAGGTTCAACATTCAAAATGGCAAAGAGAAAGGCGTGCCAACTGATAGCAGTTTTGGCACGCCTTATTTCTGATTTTATTTACTATGATAGTACCTTCCCGCAGGGGAAATCGGAACTCTTCACTAAAATGGTTCCATCTTTATTCATACTTTTTTCTCAACCACCCATACTAAAATAAAAAAGGGGTGGCGGGCATGGAGCCTTTTATGCCGCAGCTGGTTTACATTGAACCGCGTGCACTAGAGTATCCGCTTGGCAGGGAATTGAAGAAAAAGTTTGAGGGGATGGGTATTGAAATAAAGGAAACAACATCGCATAACCAGATCCGCAGCCTGCCGGGTGAGAATGACATGCAAAAATACAGAATCGCCAAGTCAACACTTGTAATCGGGGTGCGAAAAACGCTTAAGTTCGATACCTCAAAGCCTTCAGCTGAGTATGCGATCCCGCTTGCGACAGGGTGCATGGGTCACTGTCATTACTGTTATTTACAAACCACACTGGGCAGCAAGCCGTATATTCGGACGTATGTGAACGTGGAAGAAATTTTCGAACAGGCCCAGAAATATATAGATGAACGAAAACCGGATATCACCCGATTTGAAGCATCTTGCACCTCCGATATTGTCGGCATTGATCATCTCACTCATACATTAAAAAAAGCAATCGAATTTTTTGGCAAATCGGCATATGGCCGCCTTCGGTTCGTAACCAAGTTCGAACATATCGATCATTTACTTGACGCTGAGCATAATGGAAAAACCGAGTTCAGGTTCAGCATCAATTCACGATATGTGATCGATAATTTCGAACCCGGCACATCACCGTTTGAAAAGCGGATCGAAGCGGCTAAGAAAGCTGCCGCTGCCGGCTACAACCTGGGATTCATCGTAGCACCGATATACCGGCATGACGGCTGGGAAGAGGGGTACAGGGAGCTGTTCGAACGCCTCAGTAAAGCGCTTGCCGGCATCCCGCTGCCAAGGTTGACTTTCGAATTGATCCAGCATCGGTTCACAAAACCGGCCAAGCGGGTGATTGAACAGCGATATCCAAAGTCGAAATTGGAAATGGATGAGACAAAACGGAAATATAAGTACGGCAAGTATGGGATCGGGAAATATGTGTATCCGAAGGATGAGGCAGCCGAGATGAAAGAAACGATTGAACACTATATCCAAATGTATTTCCCTGAAGGCGAGGTCCTATATTTCACGTAATTAATGCAGGTTTCAATGAAGTATGCAATACGTTATGGAACAGCAGGCACCCTTGTCAGTGCCTGCTTTCTATTGTATGATTTTAAATGATTGCTGTAAGCGAACGGTAAAAGAATGCATTGGGGGAGACGGCATGCCAACACCGAGTATGGAAGATTATATTGAACAAATATACATGTTAATCGAAGATAAAGGATATGCCAGAGTATCCGATATTGCTGAAGCGTTGGCGGTCCATCCTTCTTCTGTCACGAAAATGGTACAAAAATTGGACAGGGACCAGTATCTCGTTTATGAAAAGTATCGCGGTCTCGTATTGACTTCAAAAGGTAAAAAGATCGGAAAGCGTCTCGTCTACCGCCATGAATTGCTCGAACAGTTTTTGCGGGTGATCGGTGTTGATGAAAGTAAAATTTATAATGATGTCGAAGGCATCGAACATCATCTCAGTTGGGAAGCGCTTGATCGTGTCGGCGACCTCGTGCAGTTCTTTGAAGAAGACAAAAGCCGGATTGATGCATTGCGGGATATACAGAAACAAAACGGCGAACAGGGTGAAACAGAGTAAAGACGTATTTAATTATTGGGGCAATCATACATAAGAAGTACTTATTCCATGGCAGGGTGTTTACGTTAAAAAAGGATAGTAAATGACAACACCAAAACCGCTCAGATTAATTCTGAGCGGTTTTTTCTTGCTGATCATAGTGGTAATTAAGCTATTCTCTTAACGTATCAGTTCGATTCCCGGCCGGCTTTCCGTGAAGAAAATGAACCTGCTGTACTAACGTAGCCGTGTTTTGATTAAAATATATAGAGGTGAGGCGACATGCAGGCAGATGCAATTTTTTCCGGGGGCGGTGTCAAAGCGCTGGCGATCATTGGGGCTCTCGAAGAGGCGGAAAACCGGGGAATCCGCTTCAGCCGGGCAGCGGGAACAAGTGCGGGGGCAATCATAGCAGCGCTGGTCATGGCCGGTTATACAAGCAGTGACATGCTGGACATCATTAAGGGCGTCGACCTGAAAAAATTTGCCGATCCGCGCAGGCCGCTTGTTCCCGGAGCAGGGTTCTTCCATAAATGGATAACCCTTTATTGGAAAATGGGGTTATATAAAGGGGATGCGTTTGAGAAGTGGCTCCGTGACCTGTTAAAACAACGAGGGGTCGAAACGTTTTCCGATTTGCCGGCCGGCACACTCAAGGTGATCGCTTCCGATCTTACGCGCGGCAGGCTCGTTGTCCTGCCGGATGACCTTCCTCTATACGGCATCAATCCGGAGTCGTTTTCCATTGCTAGAGCGGTGCGGATGAGCAGCAGTCTGCCGTATTTTTTTGAGCCCATCAAGCTGTACAACGGCCGCGGCCAGAAACACTTTATCGTCGATGGCGGCGTTTTAAGCAATTTTCCGATCTGGCTGTTTCAGAATGGGAACGGAAAAGGGGTGCGCCCGCTCCTCGGGTTCCGGCTGTCGGCTAAACTAGATGAAATCCGGCCGAATAAGATCAATAATGCATTAGAACTTTACCAGGCTTTGTTTGGAACGATGAAAGATGCGCATGATGCCCGGTATATCTCAAGCAAACACAGGGGCAAAATCATCTTTTTACCAGTGGATCAGGTCCAGGCTGGTGACTTTACACTTAGTGACGAAAAAAAACAAGCCCTTATCGAGCTTGGCAGGAAAGAAGCTTCATTATTTTTGAAAAAAAGATGGTCTTATTAGTAACTGTGTTTAAATGGCAGCGATCGGCCATGTGCACAATCATACAGGTGAAGTTTTACAAAAAGAGCCGGACCGAACCATGTGATCCACAGACCGGTCAGAGTGGAAAAGAGCAGTGCCAACAACGGGTTGCCGCTGCTCATCCCGCTAAGCCATAATAGCAGGATCGCCACCGGGAACCCGATCAGCAGGACAACCACCCTTCTTGTCCAGTTCTTCGGTATTTTTATCCGGAGTTTCAAATGCTCCATCTGGAACCCGAAACTTAAACCGACAAGCAGCCCTGTATACATAAGCGAAGTATGCGAAGGATTGATAAAAAACAGTGCTGCAGGGAATAAAAAGGCAAGGGCAAATCTTATCAGATCCGGTGCCTGATACAGCCAGATGCTGGAATAATAGGCTGCATATACGATGAAAACACCAAGCGTCAGGCTGTAAATAAATGTTAGCGGCGGGACATCGAGCACAAATCCGACCAGCAGAAACAGCAAGATGCCGGCTGACCAGAAAAAGCGTTTTCTCGTTTTAAGAGTGATATCATCATAAAGAGCCGCCAGCATTACGGTCAGCGTAAGTATAAAAGCATCTGGAACAAGCTCTGCCAAAATATTGTTAGCAGGCTCCGCTTCGTTTATGAGCACCATAATCGTTTCATTCATGTAAAGGGCGAACACCAATAAGTACAGCAGCTTGTACCCGATTCCTGTATGACTTGTCCAGAGGATGAAAACAGATAGCAGGAACAATAGTGTGACGAACAGGGCAATTGGTGAAAATAATGGTGTGCTCATTTCTCATCCACCTTTTATCTTATGTAAAAAGAAAACAAAGAAAAGAACCAAGCGTTAAAATAGTGCTCGATTCTTTTTTTTGCTCTTTTTCCCTTCAATAACTTTCAAATGGTCCCGTCTGCGCTGAGCGGAGGATAACGGCCGTAAAGGTTTGCGTTTCTTTTCTTTCACTGCACTTCCTGCGGCAGTTTTCGCTGCGCCTTTAATAGGAGTCAGCCTCGACTCACGGCCCTTCATGCGCTTTTTTGATTGTTTCACTGCCTTTCTGTATGCCGCGGATTCCTGCCCTCCGCCCATACGGCGCTGAAAAATCAGCTTATATAACAGGAAAAACACGGCCGCTCCAACAGCAATCATAATCAGATGCTGCATAAGTGCCTGCGGCTTGTAAAACATCTGGTAGAAGAAGCCTAGTACAGCCAGGGCCAATATGGCCATAATAACCGGATGCAAAGAGCGGCGAGTCAATTGGAGCACCTCCTTAAAAGTTTTTCGAACAACATGCCGGCACAATATGCTGGTGCCTTTCGGTAAACGTGATCCCAATTCATTTTAAACCCTCAGCTTTCAATCTATGAAACAGATTCACCAACCTGAAACGATAAAGGAGTATGGCAAGCGGAAAATATACGGTCAGACAGGGCGCACACAGCATTTTTCCAATTCCGGCCTTTTTGTCTGAGTATCATACTATATTATAGTTATTCTACAGAAAACCCCTTTAAACCTTTTGATTGGAGAACTTTTCTTATAGTTATATATTACCTAAAAATCATTATTCTAACCTCCAAACGAAGGGGAAGTGTGCAAGAATTTCAATTAACTGAGCATAATAAGCACGAGGTGATTGCAATGACGGAAGATAATGGCGAAAGACTGGAACAAAATGAAAGGGAACCGGAGATGAGCCTGTCGGGGAGAACGGCAGTCACAGGCCTTTTTGGAGGGATATTTTGGAGCCTGCTCGGCTACATTGCCTATTTGCTGAATTTCACATCGCTCAGCCCTTCCCTTGTCCTTGGTCCGTGGGCGGTAGGAGATTGGAAAACAGGCCAGCTCGGCCACATCATCGGCATTATTGTCATCGGGCTGCTGTCTATTCTTGCAGCGTTCATCTATTATGCGTTACTGAAAAATATCAAAAACATGTGGGGCGGTTTATTGTTCGGAGCCGGTCTATTTCTGCTCGTTTTCTTTGTCCTCAATCCATTGTTCCCCAATCTTGAAAATATCGGTGAACTTGATCAGAATACCCTGTTCACAACAGTTGCCCTTTATCTTTTATATGGGGTTTTCATCGGATATTCCATTTCTTATGAGAACAATGAACTGATGAATGCACGCCGTCAGCCCGGCTACTCAAACGAGTGAACCTGTGTTACAATATTGAGCTAGGGACAGTAATCGGCCATCATGAAAATTTTGAAGAAAGAAGGATTGGGCATGCCGAACCGCACTTATTATGTTTTGAATGGCCCCAATTTGAATCTTCTGGGGAAAAGGGAGCCAGGTATTTACGGATCCGGAACGCTTCGGGACCTGGAAAAAATGCTGGAAGAGCATGCGGAACGTGAAGGGTATGGTCTTGTTTTCAAACAATCCAACCATGAAGGCGACCTGATTGACTGGATTCATGAAGCCGGAGAAAAAAGCGGCGGGGCAGTATTCAATCCCGGCGCTTTCACTCATTACAGCTATGCGCTAAGGGATGCAGTCGCATCAGTACCGGTGCCGGTTATCGAAGTCCACTTATCCAATATCCATGCACGGGAAGAATTCCGCAGCCGCTCGGTAATCGCTCCAGAGGCGGCAGGACAAATTGCGGGACTCGGTTTTTTGGGGTACCGGCTCGCACTCGAAGGGTTGATTGAACGGACAGAAGGGAGTTTAAATCATGAAGAAACTTGACAAAATCAGAGAAGGTTTTGAAGAGCACGGCATTGACGGACTGCTTATCACAAGCGGCAAAAACCGTCGCTACAGCACCGGATTTACCGGTACGGCAGGTGTTGTGCTGATTTCTAAGAATGAGGCTAAATTCATTACCGATTTTCGTTACATGGACCAGGCGAAAGAGCAGGCCAAAGGTTTTGATATTATCCAACATACAGGCCCGATCTCCGAAGAGGCCGCCAAACAGGCAAAAGCCATGGGCATCAAAAAGCTTGGGTTTGAGCAAAATGATATGACTTACGCGCTGTATCGTACATATGAGAAACAAGTTGAAGGGGAATTGGTCCCGACTTCTGGAATCATTGAAAAGATCAGATTGATTAAAACAGATTCCGAGATTAAGATTCTGAAGGAAGCGGCAGAAATCGCAGATGCAGCCTTTGATCATATTCTCGGCTTCATCAAACCGGGAAAGACAGAACTTGAAGTATCGAATGAGCTCGAGTTTTTCATGAGGAAAAAAGGTGCTGCATCTTCATCATTTGATATTATCGTCGCTTCCGGCTACCGTTCGGCTCTGCCTCATGGTGTAGCATCGGACAAGGTTATTGAAAAAGGGGAGTTTGTCACACTGGACTTTGGCGCCTACTATAAAGGGTATTGTTCCGACATCACCCGGACAATCGCTGTCGGGGAGCCGGGAGACGAATTGAGGAAGATATATGATATTGTTTTGGAAGCGCAAAAACGCGGTATGGAAGGATTAAAGCCAGGTCTTACAGGTAAGCAGGCTGATGCTCTGACACGTGATTATATCACTGAAAAAGGATACGGAGATTACTTCGGCCACTCCACCGGGCATGGAATCGGGCTTGATGTACACGAAGGACCGGGACTTTCTGTCAAATCGGACACCATCCTTGAACCGGGAATGGTCGTTACGGTCGAACCGGGAATTTATATTTCAGGGCTCGGCGGAGTAAGGATTGAAGACGATGCGCTTATTACCGAAAACGGAAATGAGCGGCTATCACACTCATCGAAAGAATTAGTTGTTTTATAATTTACCCGCTGGGGAAACGGAGGAAAATCAGAAATGGTTTCAGTCAATGATTTTAAAACAGGCTTGACGATAGAAGTGGATGGAGGCATCTGGCAAGTTATCGACTTCCAGCATGTCAAACCGGGGAAAGGTGCCGCATTCGTGCGTTCCAAGCTGCGTAACCTGAGGACGGGAGCTATCCAGGAGAAAACGTTCCGTGCTGGGGAAAAAGTCGGCACAGCCCATATTGAGCGCCGAAAAATGCAGTATTTGTATTCGAGCGGGGATGCCCACACTTTCATGGACACCGAATCATTTGAACAGCTTGAATTGCAGACGCCACAAATCGAGTATGAACTGAAGTTTCTGAAAGAAAACATGGAAGTACATGTCGTTACGTATGAAGGAGAGACACTTGGTGTCGAACTTCCTAACACAGTCGAATTGGAAGTGACTGAAACAGAACCGGGCATCAAAGGCGATACGGCATCCGGCGGGACGAAGCCGGCTACGGTTGAAACAGGCCTCGTTGTACAGGTTCCTTTCTTTGTCAATCAAGGTGATGTGCTTGTCGTCAATACAAGTGACGGCAAATACGTTTCCAGAGCTTAATAAAACAAAATGCTTCTGGCACAGGGGTCCTTTCCCTGTGCTTTTTTTTATCCCTATAGGAAAGGGTGAATGGTCAGCAAGGTAAGTTCTCGACGCACCGGCCAATTTTAAGAATATAAGGCAGGCGTGCCTCTGTCTTCGCCCCTGGCTCGCTACCGGCGAGTTTCTTTATTTTTAGGATTTGTCAAATGACCTTATTGAACCCGCTCAAGGCACTCACTCTCCAAAACAGGATTGCCGCATGCAAATGGAACGGCAGCCAATAACAGCGGTTCTCACTATTAAAGAGTCTTCTCGGCGTCCCCATTTTTGTTACCCCTGTACCGCTCCCCCTTACAGGAAGTTGAATAAAAATCTCTTTTCCCCCGCATCATGGAAATGCAGAGCATAAGGGTCTCCCACCTGCCGGCTCAATCATTCTCATTACAAAATCGGCATTGTGCTTTAAAACAATACTTTTTCCTTTAGCTTTACCGCCAGCCTCTCCATCCTGTTAACCAGCTGTAAAAGGTAAGCTTTCGGGACCCGTCACCTTTACGCATTAAGGTATCTCCTCTTTTTTGCAGCGTTTCCTCCCCGCCAAAAAAGGAGTCTTATTTCACCGGTTGGCTCATACATTGGTAACAGACATCAAGGACAAACAACCGGCCCTTAATGTGTACAGGCAATGGGTGCCGTTTGAAAACTGGAGATGGAGAGGATTTAATATGAAGGTGCTTCTCGATTTGCTGCCGCCTGCTGTTTCCGTACATGTAAGAAGGCTTTCCCCGGGCAGGATGGACGGCCTGGAAGAAATACGAATCAGAATCGGACGGCCGCTTGAGTTTGTCATCAATGGCCAGCCGCACTTCCCGGCTGGAATGGATACAGCTGTGCCGGCAGAAGACGGAATCCATTTATTGAACAGGCTCAGTGATTATTCTCTTTATGCATTTGATGAGGAACTGAAGCAGGGATATATCACCCTGCAGGGGGGACACAGGGTCGGCCTGGCCGGCAAAGTCATCACAGAAAAGGGAAGGGTTAAACGGATTCGTGACATCAGCTCCTTCAATATACGCATTGCCCGGCAAAAAATCGGCTGTGCAGCAGCAATTCAGCCTTACTTGTTCAGAAGGACATGGCTGAACACCATGATCATCGGCCCGCCCCAGACAGGAAAAACCACCATTATCCGTGATTTGATCAGAACGGTAAGCAATGGCAGCGATGAAAAAGGCTACCCGTCAATGAAAGTGGGAGTGGTCGACGAAAGGTCTGAGATTGCCGGAAGCGCAAAAGGAATCCCGCAGCATGATGTTGGTATCCGTACCGATATCCTTGATGCTTGCCCAAAGGCTGAAGGGTTGATGATGTTCATAAGATCAATGAGTCCAGATGTGCTTGCGGCCGATGAGATCGGAAGGAAAGCGGATGTGGAAGCGCTCATGGAAGCTGTCCATGCCGGCGTTAAACTATTTATCACCGTACATGGATCGTCACTTGAGGAAATCAGAAGACGGCCCAGTCTGCACCCGCTGTTCGATTTGGATGTCTTTGACAGGTTCGTCATTTTATCAAGGGTATGCGGTCCCGGCAGCATTTCATCCATCCTGGATAAAGATGGGCAGGAACTGTACCGGAAAAAGGGTGTGGCAACATGAAGCTGATCGGGGCGGTTTTTATTTTGCTGGCCTCGACATGGACGGGAATCGAGGCTTCAAGAAAGCTCAGCATGAGGCCTAGACAGTTGAGGCAGCTTAAGTCAGCGCTGCAGACAATGGAGGCTGAAGTCATATATGGACATGCCCCGCTCAATGAGATTTTCCGCACATTGTCCGTCCAGACGCCAAAACCGCTATCTTGGCTTTTTGAACGGTTCGCAAAACGGCTTGAATCAGGGCAATACAATGCGGCTGAGGCGTGGATTGATAGTCTTGAGGAAACGAGGCCGTTCACTGCACTCCAAAAAGGAGAGCTTGAAATACTGAAGCAATTCGGGGAATCACTCGGACGCCATGACAGGGAACAGCAGCAAAAACAGATACAGCTCGCGCTTGCCCATCTGGATCGGGAAGAAGTGGAAGCGCGATCTGTCCAGTCCAAATACGAAAGCATGATGAAAAGTCTCGGTTTTCTTGCAGGTCTGCTGCTCATTATCTTGCTGATGTAACACCTTGGAGGGATGTTGTGTGGGGTATGATGTGAACATGATTTTTCAAATCGCCGGAATCGGGATCATTGTTGCGATGATTCATACACTTCTTAAACAGATGGGCAAGGAAGAATACGCCCACTGGGTCACGCTGTTCGGTTTTATTGTTGTCCTTTATATGGTCGCTAACATTATCAGTGACCTTTTCCAAAAGATTCAAAGCGTATTTCTGTTCCAAGGATAGGGAGGGGGCAATCATTGAAATAATCCAAATTGCCGGCATTGGCCTGGTTGCCGCCTTTCTTGCCCTCGTGGTTAAGGAGCAGAAGCCGGCATTTTCCTTTTTTATTGTTCTTTTTGCAGGCGTATATATCTTTTTGCTTCTGCTGAACCAGATTGCCAGCGTCTTTCAAATGCTTGAAAAAATAGCAGTCAACGCCAACATCAATATGTATTATGTTGAAACAATCCTGAAAATTATCGGAATTGCCTATATCGCCGAGTTCGCTGCCCAGATCACGAAAGATGCAGGCCAGGGGGCCATCGCTGCAAAAATAGAGCTGGCCGGCAAGATTTTGATCATGGTCATGGCCATCCCGGTCATCCGGGTGGTGATCGAAACCGTGTTATCACTTTTGCCTGATGCATGAAGGAGGGGAACGGGATGGGAAAGACAAACAGAATAACGGCGGAGATGTTTGGATTGATCGTTGCTTTGTTTCTCGTGATCCAGCCTATCACGGCAGCGCATGCCCAGCAGCCCGGCGGAACCTCCGCAAAGAACGTGATGGAGCAGCAGGCAGACACGATCGGGGTAGAAGATATTTCGGTTTTTTGGGACAGGCTTATCGATGAATACGGGGGATTTTTGCCGGAAAGCCAGAAAGGCAGCCTGCTCGATTTCATAAAAGGGGAGAAAAAATTTTCACTCAGCGCATGGTTCACCGGCATATTGAAATTTCTTTTTTATGAACTGACCGCGAACGGGAAACTGCTCGGCACCTTGATCATGCTTACAGTATTCAGTGTCCTGCTGCAGTCGATGCAAAATGCGTTTGAAAAGTTTTCAATCAGCAAAGTCGCATATGCGATTGTCTATATGGTTCTGATTGTTCTTGCTTTAAATAGCTTTCATGTCGCCGCAACTTATGCAGAAGAGGCTATCAATACGATGATTCACTTTATCCTTGGTCTGTTGCCGCTCCTCCTGGCACTCATGGCGGCAAGCGGCGGATTTGTATCCGCTTCATTTTTCCACCCGATCATTATCTTCATCGTTAACACAAGCGGCCTTGTCGTGCAATATTTCGTGCTCCCGCTCCTGTTTTTATCTGCTTTGCTCAGCATTGTCAGCACTCTGACAGAAAACTATAAAGTGACTCAGCTTGCCGATTTGCTGAAAAAAGTGAGTGTGGGATCACTCGGGGTGCTGCTTACCATATTCCTCGGTGTCATTTCGGTACAGGGGGCATCAACAGCTATAACAGATGGGATAACGGTGCGGACTGCCCGGTTTGTGACCGGTAACTTTGTTCCGATCATCGGAAGGCTCTTCACTGAAGCGACAGACACAGTGCTGAGTGCATCCGTGCTGCTGAAAAATACCGTTGGAATCGCCGGTGCTGCCGTGCTTCTCGGAATCGCATTGTTCCCGGCGATCAAAGTGCTGTCTCTCGCCCTCATTTATAAGCTTGCTGCGGCTATGCTTCAGCCGCTCGGCGGCGGTCCGGTCATCGACTGCCTGGATGTCATCAGCAAGAGTGTAATCTACGTGTTTGCCGCATTATTGATGGTTTCCTTCATGTTCTTTCTGGCGATTACAATTGTCATCGCGGCAAGTAATATCATGTTCATGTTCAGGTGAAGAGAGGAGGGTACGATGGCTTTTTTAACCGAATGGATATCCAACATTATTTTGTTCATTCTGCTGGCAGTGATCATTGAATTGCTCCTTCCCAATTCAACGTTTCAGAAATATGCCAAGATGGTCATCGGTCTTTTGCTGATCGTGATGATTCTTGCTCCGGTGCTGAAAATCCTCTCCTTGAATCCGGATGATGTGGTTGGCAATATTACAGTTCTATCCTCAATGAACGATGCCGGGATAGAAAATGCAACCGAAAAAAAGAAAAAAGAAATACAAGCCCGCCAGCGTGCATATATTTTAGAACAGATGGCTGTCCATCTCGAAAAAGAAGCGGAAGGGGAGTTGATGGAAAAGTTTGGATTTCAGATTGACCGTATCGATCTGGCCCTTGACGAATCCGCAGCTGACCTGGAGGAATCGGAAAAATGGATCCAGAAAGTGACCGTTCACCTGGCTCCGGCAGATTCCGGCGGGATATCCAAGATGAAGGAAGTTGAAACAGTTTCCATTGACATCGAACATTCAAATAACAGCATAAAGCCGCCTGAAGAAAAGGGAATGGATGAAATCGCTGCCAGTCTGGCCCAAATATGGATCATCCCTGAAGATAAAATCGAGCTTGTCAAAGAAGGGGGGAAGTAAATGGGGGATAATGAGAAAAAGCGGGGGTTCAGCCTGAAAGCATTCTTGCCCGGGCAGGAGGCTGAAGGACACGGCACAAGGCGCTCGCCGATCCGGTATTTGCTAGTGATTGCAGCTGTTGGAGCCGCGCTGATGCTGGCGGGGAATTTTTTATCCGAAAGCGGGGAAAATGCGGCTGACACAGAACCTTTTCCGGTCTTGGGAGCAAAAGAACCTGAAGACAAGCCGGCATTCGGCAATGGGGGCGGCAAGGAACCGGAGTCGATCACTGACTATGAAAACCGCTATGAAAACCAGCTGAAAGAGACGCTCCAGGAAATAACAGGCGTAAGTGATGTCACTGTCCTGGTCAATGTGGATGCGACTGAAGAAAAAATACTTGAAAGAAATCGTGCAACCCAGAGCCAGCATACAGATGAAAGCGACCGTGAAGGCGGTAAGCGGAAAGTGGAGGATCAATCACTTGATGAACAGACCGTCATTATACGTAAAGGCGATGGTGAAGAGCCGATCATCCTAAAGACGATGAAACCTGAAATACGGGGGGTAGTCATCGTGGCAAAGGGAGCAGATAACATAAAAGTGAAAAAGTGGATTGTGGAAGCTGTGACAAGGGCGCTCGATGTGCCGGCTCATAGAGTAAGTGTATTGCCTAAAAAGTAAGGGGGAGAGTGGATGATTTTGAAGAAACAAACGGTATGGTTGCTTACAATGCTAAGCCTGGTAGTTGTTCTGTCGGTTTACTACATCACTTCACCGGAACAGGAAGACCCTTTTGCAATGGATGATGAAAAAGCGGAAGAGCAGGCTGCCAAAGAGGCGGAAGCTGATGCGGGAGCGGTGGATGATGTAACGGTGAAGGAAGCGGACAAAGCTCCAGCGGAAAGCGCGGAAGGCGTAGACATCAGCGGAATTTCAACGGATGAAGCCTTCACGGCATTGCGGCTGGAAATGGAAACTCAGCGTTCTCGAGTGATCGAAGACCTGGAGGCAATTGTAGCTTCGGCCGATCAGCCGGTTGAAAAGAAGAATGAAGCGTATGAAGAGATGCAGGAAATCAGGGCAATGGCTTCAAAAGAAAGCATTCTTGAAACGATGATCCGCACGAAAGGATATGAGGACGCACTAGTAAATGCTGAAGGGGATCAGGTGCGAGTAATCGTCAAAGCAAAAGAGCATTCAAAAACCGCTGCGGTTGATATTATGAAACTGGTGGAAGAAGAATTCGGGGGGAAACTGGTTGCTGTCGAATTTCAGCCTGTAAACTGACAGAAGGTGCCGGCACAATGCCGGCGCTTTTTTTTTCGATATTGGTGGAAATTGTCAACAAGGGAATATTTCGGCGCTGCTGCAAATTTACAGAAAATAGATACGGGCAACTATGTCTCTGTCTTCGCCTAAAGGCTCGCCAATCAGCGGTTTTTGTGTTGCTAGTGGAGCGGATTAGCTGCGGCGTGAAAAACAAGGAGTTTCGGCGTGAAAGTGGGGATGTACGGCGCGAAACAGTCACTCCGGCGTGAAAGTCGAGCTGTTGGGCATGAATCCGGGGATATTGTGCGTGAAACACCTATAGTTCGGCGTGAAAGAAACGGGAATCCGCGTGAAAGTGCACCCGCTAGAGTGCGGCTGTCCGTGTACGGCGTGAAAAGCTGAAGGTATAGCGTGAATGGACAGACATCCGGCGTGAAAAAAACTCCTTTCTGCGGGTATCCCCCGCTTATGCGTACGCCGCTAAGCTGGCGCCTGATCCTTTTCCCAATCTCTGTATATAAGGGCGCCCCATCCAGTTTTCCTAAGGCCGGTTTCCCGGAAAATTTCTGAAGTGCTTTCAAAAAATTCTGTTTTCGTGTAGATTTGTATATAGAAGAACGGGTGAATTGAAAATACATATCACTCTGTCGTAAAATGTAAGATATGCTATTAATACCTGTTAATAATATTTCCTTCATGAGAAAAAGGAGTGGGCAAAGTGATTAAAATCCAGGAAATCAGAGAACTGATTCGGTTAATTGACCAGTCAAGCATTGATGAATTCAAGTATGAAGCAGATGGAGCAAAAATTAAAATGAAAAAGTACAGCGGAGCAGTCCGAACCGTTGTAACGGAAAGCGAATCCAATCCTGCACAAGCACCCGTCGGGGAAGAGCAGGCTCCACCTCAGCCATCTCAGCCTGCAGCAGCACCAGCAGAAGCGCCGGCCAAGGAGGCCAAGCCGGAAAAGCAGCCTGAACCGCAGCCAGCCGATGAAAATTTACATACGATTGAATCCCCGATGGTCGGGACCTTTTATGCTTCTCCGTCCCCTGATGCAGACTCATATGTAAACGTAGGCGATTCCATTGAAGAAGGTTCGGTTGTTTGTATCGTTGAAGCGATGAAACTGTTCAACGAAATTGAAGCGGAAGTAAAAGGCGAAATTGCAGAAATCCTTGTCGAAAATGGCCAGCTTGTTGAATACGGGCAGCCGCTGTTTAAAGTAAAGCCTGAATAGGAGCGTTAACGATATGATACGAAAACTATTGATTGCCAATCGCGGAGAAATTGCTGTTCGGATTATCCGCGCAGCGAAAGAACTGGACATCAAAACAGTAGCCGTGTTTTCTGAAGCGGACAAAGACGCCCTGCATGTCCAAATGGCAGACGAAGCATACTGCATAGGTCCAACCGCTTCCAAGGACAGTTATTTGAATTTCACCAACATCATGAGTGTAGCAACTCTTCGGGATGTCGATGCGATTCATCCAGGCTATGGCTTTCTCGCAGAAAATGCCGATTTTGCTGAAATTTGCCGGGAATGCAATGTCACTTTTGTCGGTCCGAGCCCGGAAGCTATCACAAAAATGGGTACAAAGGATGTAGCCAGGGAAACGATGCGTGATGCGGGCGTTCCTGTCGTTCCTGGCTCTCGCGGAATTGTTGAAACGAACGAAGCAGCGGTTGAACTGGCCGAAGAAATCGGATACCCGGTCATCATCAAAGCGACAGCCGGCGGCGGCGGCAAAGGGATCCGCGTCGCAAGGGATGAAAACGATCTGATCAAAGGGTTGAATATTACGAGACAGGAAGCGGCTACGGCCTTTGGCAATCCGGGTGTTTATATCGAAAAATATATCGAGGATTTCCGGCACGTTGAAATACAGGTGTTGGCGGATAAGCATGGGAATACAATCCATCTCGGAGAAAGGGACTGTACGATTCAGCGCAGGCTCCAAAAGCTGGTGGAAGAGTCCCCGTCGCCAGTCCTTGATGAAGATATGCGCGCCGAGATGGGGGAGGCCGCCGTAAAAGCTGCGGAAGCAGTGGAATATACAGGGGCCGGAACTGTGGAATTCATATATGACCATAACAATAAAAAGTTTTATTTCATGGAAATGAATACCAGGATCCAGGTTGAGCATCCTGTTACTGAACTTGTAACAGGTGTCGATCTCATCAAAGAACAAATTCTTGTGGCTTCCGGAGAAAAATTGCCTTATAAACAGGATGAGATCACATTCACAGGGTGGGCCATCGAGTGCAGGATAAATGCTGAAAATCCGAAAAAGAACTTCATGCCTTCCCCGGGGAAGATCAACATGTATCTTCCGCCTGGCGGTTTTGGCGTCAGGGTTGATTCTGCCGTATATCCAGGCTACATGATTCCTCCGTTTTACGATTCGATGATTGCCAAACTCATCACATACGGCAACACGCGTGATGAAGCAATCAGCCGAATGAAACGGGCACTCAGTGAATACCTTATTGATGGCGTGGATACGACGATTCCGTTCCATCTTCGTCTTCTTAATCACAAAAAATTCAACGAAGGGGACTATAATACCAAGTTCCTTGAGATGTATAATGTGATGGAAGACTAAAAATTAGTGGAGGTGTGCTTCTATGAGCGAACAAAATCTTTTAAACATGAGTAATACACAGGATCTCGGGAAAGTGGAAATCGCTCCTGAGGTTATTGAAGTGATTGCAGGCCTTGCTGCTTCAGAGGTTGAGGGAGTTGCATCCATGCGGGGCAACTTTGCTGCAGATGTCATTGAAAGACTCGGCAAGAAAAGCCACGGCAAAGGTGTCAAAGTGGAGCTCAGCGAAAACGGCATTACAATTGATGTATTTGCTGTTATGAAATTCGATGTAAACATCCCTGAAGTCGCAAGACAAATTCAGGAAAATATCCGCCAGACCCTGCTGAACATGACGGCGCTTGAAGTGGAAGAAATCAACATCCATGTTGTCGGCGTTCAGCTTGAGTCCAAAAAACTTGCAGAAGACGTGACAGAATAAAGGAGGGCTATGCCTTCCTTTTTCTTTTGTTTTTGGCTGCGGCGGGTTTCATAGGTAATGAAAGACTGGCCATTGTGTCTTGCAAAAGGAGAGCTGATTTTCCGCTGGAGATATCCGCTTTCGCACGCAGCACAGATGCAGCATCCGGTCGGATTCACGGTGTCTTCTGTGCTGCGGAGCAGGCGGCGAGCCTTATCACAGCCGTGTCCGCAAGGGCTTTCCTGTAGACGGATGAGAGAATATTCTCCAGGAATTTATAATAACAATAATATTTATAAAACGGCCTGATGATAACTGGAGTTAAAACCGCTGATTTCCGTCCCTTGCAGCCAAACGAGGTCCTGAAGCAAGAGGGGCTTCTGTCTGGAAAGGGCACCTTCCTGCGAAGCCCTTCACATCCATCCACTGCCAAGCTAGGCGCCCTTGGGTTTCTAAATTCAACAATTTCGGACAAACTGTACGCGGAAATCATATTTATGCTATTATCATGTATGATAAGAGTACTATAGCAGGTTATAAAGGAGTCATAACTGATGAAAAGAAGGATAGCGAGAGAAAAAGCAATCCAGGCTTTGTTTCAAGTGGATCGAAGTGATATAGAACCTGAAGAAGCACTGGAACATGTGCTTGAAGAAGAGGAAGAGTCGGATGACTTTCTGGAGAGTCTTGTAAGCGGCACGCTCGAAAACAGGGAAGCCATCGATGAAAGGATAAAAGCGCATCTCCAAAATTGGTCATTGGACCGCATTGGCAATGTGGACCGGACCATTTTACGAATGGGCATATATGAAATGCTCTATATTGATGAGATTCCTATGAATGTCACCATGAATGAAGCCATAGAATTGGCAAAAATTTATGGCGATGACAACTCCAGCCGCTTTATAAATGGTGTATTATCAAAAGTGGCCACCTCGCTCAAGTAGAGTTTTACGGGCGATCTGGCTTATAAATAATCAAACATCTTTCTAAGGGGGAAATCACTATGGCAGCAACAATAATCAGCGGAAAAGACCTTGCAAAAGAAAAAAGGGAAGCGATGAAGAATGAAGTGGGGCGTCTGAAGGAAAAAGGAATCGTTCCTGGCCTGGCAGTTATTCTGGTCGGAAACAATCCGGCTTCTCTTTCCTACGTAAAGGGGAAACAAAAAGCCAGCAAAGAGGCCGGCATCCATTTTGTCCTCATTGAAAAGCCGGAATCCATTACCGAAAAAGAATTGCTTGATGAAATCGACCGCTTCAACAATGATGAGTCTATCCATGGTATTCTTGTGCAGTTGCCGCTTCCTCCGCATATAAATGAAACAGCAGTCATTGAAAAGATTGATCCCGATAAAGACGTAGACGGTTTTCACCCGATCAATATCGGCCGGATGATGACGGGACAGGAAGCATTTATCCCTTGTACGCCAGCCGGCATTGTCGAAATGGTAAAATCTATCGATTATCCTATCGAAGGCAAACATGTCGTGGTCGTAGGCCGAAGCAACATCGTCGGAAAGCCTGTCGGCATGTTATTCCTGAATGAAAATGCAACTGTTACATACTGCCATTCGAGGACAGCTGACATGTCCTCTTTCACACGCAGCGCTGATATCCTTGTCGTCGCAGCTGGAAAAATGCATCTTATACAAGCAGAAGATATAAAAGAAGGCGCCGTTGTCATTGACGTAGGAGTGAATCGCATGGAAAACGGCAAACTGACTGGGGATGTTGATTTTGAACGTGCAAAGGAGTCAGCATCATATATCACACCGGTGCCGGGTGGAGTTGGACCGATGACAATTACGATGCTTTTGCATAACACTATCCAGTCTGCGAGAAGGAGCCATAATTTAAAGGATGACCAGTAATGAGTGAGCAGCGCTTTTTAACCGTTACCGCTTTAACCAGGTATATCAAGCGGAAATTTGAAACAGACAGGCACCTGAAAGACATCTGGTTCAAAGGTGAGATTTCCAATTTCAAGCTCCATAACAGAGGTCATATGTATTTCACCATTAAAGATGAGCAGTCCAGAATTGCGGCTGTCATGTTTGCGGGTCAAAACAGGCAGCTGGCATTCAAGCCGGAAAACGGCATGAAAATATTGGTGCGCGGTCAAATATCAGTATATGAACCGATGGGGTCTTACCAGGTATATGTAAAAGAAATGCAGCCGGATGGCCTGGGGAGCCTGTACCTCGCTTATGAAGAATTGAAAAAGAAACTCGAAGCCGAAGGGCTGTTCAAGCCGGAACGCAAAAAGCCCATTCCGGCTGTGCCTTCATATGTCGGGGTGATCACCTCCCCGACAGGCGCAGCTGTAAGGGATATATTCACAACGATCAAAAGACGGTTTCCTGTTGCAGGAATCGTCTTGTTTCCTGTTCTCGTCCAGGGTAAAGAAGCCGCACCTTCCATTGCCTCAGCCATCAGAAAAGCGAATGAAAATGAGTTTCTCGATGTTCTGATCGTCGGCAGGGGAGGAGGATCAATCGAGGATTTATGGGCGTTCAATGAAGAGGTCGTCGCCCGTGAAATTTCGGCATCCCGGCTTCCGGTCATTTCTGCTGTGGGGCATGAAACGGACTTTACTATCGCCGATTTCACCGCTGATCTCCGGGCTCCGACTCCTACGGCAGCCGCTGAACTCGCCGTACCTCATCTGAATGAACTTGCCGAACGTGTAAAGGAAAGGCAAATGCGGTTGTTCCGTTCGGTCAAGGAGTTGGCCGGAAACCGCCGTGAACAGTTGAACAGGCTGCAAAAGTCCTATGCCTTCAAGTATCCTGGACAAATGCTTATCCAAAAAGAGCAGGAACTTGACAGGATGATGGAGCGGCTGGACCGTTCTTTCAAATATGTGCACGAACGAAAATCAGAGAACTTCAAACAGCTCGATAACCGCCTGGCCCGCCAGCACCCGCGGGAACATGTGCTGGCGGCCAGAGAGAATTACGAAAACACCAGAAAGTCGCTTATGAAAGAGTTCAGAGGAATTTTTGAAGATAAACAAGCTGCATTCCAGCAGGGGATTGCACAGCTGAACGCCTTAAATCCGCTTCGTGTCATGGAACGGGGATTCAGTGTCGTCTACAGGGAAGACAGGCTGGTCAAATCAGTTCAATCAGTTAAGGCTGGCGACTCGATTCAAATCAAGATGCATGATGGTCAGCTGGGCTGCCAGGTATCGGACATAAAGGAGGGTGACGGTGAATGAACGATAAAAAGGAAGAATTGACATTTGAACAGGCTATGGAGCAGCTCGAATCCATCGTTAATAAGCTGGAAGAAGGGGATGTGCCGCTGGAAAAGGCCATTGATTATTTCCAGGAAGGCATGAAACTTTCCAAGGTGTGCAACGATAAATTGCAAAACGTTGAAAACCAAATGGATAAGATTGTAAAAGAGGACGGGGAACTTCATCCGTTTTCTTATCAGGAGGATGCAGCGGACTGATGGAAACCCGGCTGAAGGACTACTTTGATAAAAGAAATATAGAAATCGGGCACCGTCTCAACGAATGGATTGAAGAGCTTGAAGCACCGGCTGATTTGAAAAAAGCGATGCTTTATTCGATAAATGCTGGAGGGAAGAGACTGAGGCCGATTCTGCTGTTTGCTACGATGGAGGCATTTGGAAAGGCTGAAATAGCAGGAATGAGGACAGCTGCCGCAATCGAAATGGTGCATACCTATTCACTTATCCATGATGATTTGCCGGCGATGGACGATGATGATTTGCGCAGGGGAAAGCCTACAAATCATATCGTTTTTGGCGAAGCAGCAGCAATCCTTGCCGGTGACGGCCTCCTTACCCATAGCTTTGCGGTGATAGGTGAAGATACAGGTCTGGATGCCGAGAAAAAAGTTAAGCTGATGACGGGGCTTTCCATAGCAGCGGGTCCGGAAGGGATGGTCGGCGGACAGGCTGCAGACATGGAAGCTGAAGGAAAAGTGTTGAATGTCGCCGAACTTGAAAATGTCCACCGGAATAAAACGGGAAAACTGCTCGCATTTGCAGTTGAGGCAGGTGCTATCATCTCAGGGGCAACTGCCAGCCAGCTCGACCATTTTATCCAATTTGCATTGCACTTGGGGCTCGCTTTCCAAATTCGTGATGATATTCTGGACATAGAAGGGGATGAAGCACTTATCGGTAAGCCTGTGGGCAGCGATGAGGCCAATTCCAAAAATACTTATCCAGGCCTCCTTACCCTTGACGGTGCGAAAGAAAGGTGCCGCACCCATCTTGAAAAGTCCCGGCATCACCTTTTGCAAACAGGTACGGACACAAGCCGGTTAGAGGAAATCACGAATTTCATCGGCAGCCGGACGTTCTGAGTGGCGGAGACTTGTTGAGAGCCGTATAAGTATTATGACTTGAGCAATTCGAAGCCTGTAATCGGAGGAATATGAAGGTGAAATCTTACTTTGATGAGCGTGAATTGATTTAAAAAAGTAACATATCGGGAAGCGCTCGTGGAAAGTCCACAACTTGATTTATAGGCGAGGATAAGGAGGGGCTGGCCTTTAAGTGAATCGTATAGGGCCCCCTCCGGGAGGAAAGGTCACCTCCCTGCGGGTACCCCCGCTTATGCGTACGCCGCTAAGCAGGCGCCTTCCGCTTTTCAATTGTCCAGCTGCAGGCGCCAGCGGCTATCGACATAAGCGGTGATCCCCTCCGGGAGGAAGGGT
>NZ_LWBL02000036.1 GCF_001644195.2 Bacillus marinisedimentorum
CCGCTAAGCAGGCGCCTTCCGCTTTTCTTATACAATTGAGGTATTTTTCGTTATATGTTAAAATAAAAATTATCACTGGGGTGGTGCAGTATTCTAGTCAGTCTTCCGGTTCTGAAGGCGGGCCTAAAAATCCGCCAAAGGGCACATCGATGAAGTTCCTTGTGTCGGCTTGAGGCGCCCAGCCTTGGGTTGATGCTGGGAGTTAAGGTTGAAGGGCGATCCACAATGGCATGTGGGCGTGAACCCTTCTTCCGCGGAGGCCCACTGCTGTAGTGCTGCGTTCTCATACACAGCATTATGGGGTGGGGTATGAACCTGTCTCATGGGCAAAAACTCATGAACAGCGTAGCCTGCCTTGAGTGGTGCAGTGGGAATATGGTATAAGAACACGTATCCAGTCGGCCGCTGAATATGTGTTTTCAGCCCATATGAAATCTGTACTGCAAAAGAGGCTAGGGATCGGTTAAAAAAGGCTGTTGAGGAAAACTCCTAGACTGTTCCACAAGGACATATGAAGTGGATTATAGTGCGGACTTAGTGGTAATCCAGTCCAGCTGCTGGCGACACAGCTGAGGCAAGTTTAAAGGGAAACCGCCGTCGTGGCAACACACGGTACCTGCTTGGGAAAACCTACTGGACCTATGCCGCAGTTTTTACGCTTTATATGACCACTCCTTATACATAATAAGCAGAGAACGTTTCCATTATATAGATAGGTGTCGATGCATTTTTATGAAATCAGAGACGATGCGGAAATCAATAAATTGGAGTCTGGGGATTGCCGTTACCACGTTAGTGTTAGCGGCTATTTTTTCAGTTGTCTCCACTTTTCTCTTAAGCGGGGTGGCATGGGGGGCAGGCATGCTGATTGTCCTTGCGATAGTGCTTACCGGGGTGTTTTTTGATATGCTTGGGATAGCGGCGACAGCTGCGGATGAAGTTCCTTTCAACGCGATGGCTTCTGAGCGTGTTTACGGTGCGAGGGAGTCGCTGAGAATCGTCAGGAACGCCGACAGATTTGCAAGTTTCTGCAATGATGTCATTGGTGATATTTCAGGTATCATCAGCGGTACGGCAACCGCCATTGTCATCATGCAGATTACGGTGCGCTTCGGATACGATACCTCTTTTTTACAAAATGTGATAAATGTGATGTTCACAAGTGTTGTAGCCGCCTTGACTGTGGGTGGTAAAGCATTGGGAAAAACGTTTGCCATTCAATTTTCCACCGACATCATTTTATATGTTGGTCGTTTTTTCCGTTTTGTTGAAGAGCGCCTGCACATCACGATTTTTAGTCCCGGCAAGAAGGACAAAAATCATCAAAAAAAGCGAAAAACGAAACGAAAGTGAGTGGTCCCGGTGGATCTTTATGGTATAGATAGTCCTCATTTTTTAAAAACGCTTCCTAAATCGGAACTGGAGCAGCTTTCAGCTGAAATCCGTCAGTTTCTGGTGGAAAAATTGTCAGTTACCGGCGGACATCTCGGCCCTAACCTTGGAGTGGTTGAGTTGACGCTGGCGCTGCATAAAGAGTTTAACAGCCCTGATGATAAGTTTCTCTGGGATGTCGGACATCAAGCCTATGTCCATAAAATTCTGACCGGACGTGCCGGAGATTTTGACACGCTCCGCAAGTATAAAGGTCTTTGCGGATTCCCGAAACGCTGCGAAAGTGAACATGATGTCTGGGAAACAGGACACAGCTCCACTTCGCTATCTGCAGCGATGGGTATGGCGATTGCAAGAGACTTGAAGGGGCTGGACCATAAAGTGGTCGCCATCATCGGGGATGGGGCACTTACCGGGGGGATGGCTCTTGAAGCATTGAACCATATTGGGCATGAGCAGAAGGATATCATCGTCATTCTAAATGACAATGAGATGTCAATCGCACCCAATGTCGGTGCGGTCCATAACATTCTCGGCAGAATGCGTACAGCAGGAAAGTACCAAAAAGCCAAAGACGAACTTGAAATACTTATAAAAAAAATCCCGGCTGTGGGCGGGCGCCTCGCCCAGACAGCGGAACGCCTCAAAGACAGCTTGAAGTATATGCTCGTTTCCGGTATGTTTTTTGAGGAACTCGGTTTTACGTACCTGGGACCGGTCGACGGCCACAACTTTGATGATTTGTTTGAGAATCTGAAGTATGCCAAGAAAACAAAGGGGCCGGTATTGATCCATACGGTAACGAAAAAAGGTAAAGGATACCATCCGGCAGAATCGGACATGCGTGGGACCTGGCACGGGGTTGGCCCGTATAAAATCGAGTCTGGAGAAAATGTCAAACCGGCAAACGCACCGCCGGCATGGAGTAAAGTTGTAAGCGAATCACTTCGCAAAATCGCCAGGCAGGACCACCGCCTTGTAGTCATCACTCCGGCAATGACAGTCGGCTCCAAGCTGGAAGATTTCGGAAAAGAATTCCCGGATAGGCTCTACGATGTCGGAATCGCCGAACAGCATGCAACTACTATGGCGGCGGGACTGGCTGCAGCAGGCATGAAACCAGTCCTGTCCATTTATTCAACTTTTCTTCAAAGAGGTTACGACCAGGTCGTGCATGATGTTGCAAGGCAGAATTTGAATGTCATATTCGCCGTGGACCGGTCCGGTCTGGTCGGTGCAGACGGTGAAACGCACCAGGGCGTGTTTGACATTGCGTTTATGCGCCATGTCCCAAACATGGTTCTTATGATGCCTAAAGACCAAAAAGAATGCCAGAATATGGTTTACTCATCTTATAAGTACAACGGCGGGCCTGTTGCAATCCGTTATCCGCGTGGAAATGCGCCTGGAACAGAGATGGATGCTGCCCTTAAGCAAATTCCGATCGGTTCATGGGAAGTGCTGAAGGATGGAACCGATTATGCCATTCTTACATTTGGAACAACGATCCAGATGGCACTTGATGCCTCCGCCGAACTGGAAAAAGAAGGGATATCGGTGAAAGTTGTGAATGCGAGGTTTATCAAGCCGCTTGATGAAAAGATGCTTGTGTCCATCCTTCAGGAAAAAATGCCGATTCTGACTGTGGAAGAAGCTGTCTTGCAGGGAGGCTTCGGCAGCGCTGTCCTCGAATTTGCCGAACAGGAAGGAATAGAAGGCAGCCCGATTACGAGAATGGGAATCCCGGACAAGTTTATTGAACACGGCAGTGTGGATGAACTTCTAAGAGAAATTGGGTTGACTGCAGACAATATTGCCTCTCATATCCGTACACGCCTGCCAAGGAAGCAGCAGAGGGTCTGAAAAATGAGAACGAAAAAAGAACGGGCAGATGTGCTCCTTGTTGAACAGGGCCTGTCAGAAACGAGGGAAAAGGCAAAGCGGGCCATAATGGCAGGGCTTGTATACGCTGGAGACGAGCGCATTGATAAACCCGGCGTCAAAATACCTGCTGACAAACTACTGACTGTGAAAGGGCCTGTCATGCCGTATGTCGGCCGCGGCGGTTTAAAACTCGAAAAGGCCCTCAGCGTTTTTGAAGTTGAAGTTGAAGGCAAAACGGTCATTGATATCGGAGCTTCCACTGGCGGCTTTACCGATTGCGCACTGCAGCATGGCGCATCGATGTCTTATGCCATAGATGTCGGGTATAACCAGCTTTCCTGGAAGCTGAGGCAGGATGAGCGGGTTGAAGTCATGGAACGTACGAATTTCCGCTATGTAACACGCAAGGAACTGACACGGGGGCTGCCGGATTTTGCAACCATTGATGTTTCCTTTATATCCCTTAAGCTGATTCTCCCGGTGTTGGGTAAATTGCTTGCACCTGCCAGCGATATTATAGCTCTTGTGAAGCCGCAATTTGAAGCAGGCCGCGAAGAAGTGCGAAAAAAGGGAATCGTCAGAGATCCATCGGTCCACTTGCGGGTCCTTGAAGAAATGATCAGCTTCAGCAAAACGGAAGGATACAGCGTCATGGACCTCTCCTTTTCCCCAATCACTGGCGGTGACGGCAACATTGAGTTTTTGCTTCATCTAAAATGGGCTGATGAAGAGGCCGTGCCGGCTGAACTGGATCCGCGCAAAGTTGTCGAAGAGGCACATGAATCGCTTAAAAACAAAAGTCGGGAGCAGGGGGATTAACGGGTGTTCGTTTATCCCCTTTTTACAGTCTTGATAGGCTGCATACAGTCACAAAGTGTGAGGTGTAACAGATGAATAAAGGCCAGCGTCATATTAAAATAAGGGAAATTATTGCGAATAATGATGTGGAAACGCAGGATGACCTCGTCGACCAGCTGCGGAATGCCAACTTTAACGTGACTCAGGCAACCGTTTCGCGGGATATTAAAGAATTGCATCTCGTGAAGGTGCCGATGAGCGACGGGCGCTATAAATACAGCCTTCCTGCGGATCAGCGCTTCAATCCTCTCCAGAAGCTGAAACGCGCCTTGATGGATGCGTTCGTGCGGATAGATACTGCGAGCCATTTTATTGTGATGAAAACATTGCCCGGCAACGCGAATGCAGTCGGTGCGCTTATAGACAACCTGGATTGGGACGAAATTCTCGGTACGATTTGCGGTGATGATACTTGTTTGATCATTTGCCGGACAGAAGAGGACACAAAGGAAATTACAGACCGGTTTTTGAATATGCTTTGATGCCGGAAATAAAAATGGAAGGAGTTATGGATATTTGTTAGCAGAACTCTCCATCAAAAACTTTGCAATTATTGAGTCGGTGTCACTTTCATTTGAAAAAGGCATGACAGTATTGACGGGCGAAACCGGTGCGGGAAAATCGATTATCATTGATGCGATCGGGCTGTTGGCCGGCGGTAGAGGATCTACTGAATTCATCAGGCATGGAGCCGATAAAGCTGAAATTGAGGGCCTGTTCCTTCCTGAACAGCCCAAACACCCTTCTTTCACCAAAATGGAACAACTCGGTATTGAGCATTCAGATGGAATGGTCATTTTGCGGCGGGACATTTCGAAATCAGGAAAAAGTGTCTGCCGGATAAACGGCAAGCTGGTTACGCTTGCTGTTTTGCGGGAAGTCAGCCAGACGCTCATCGACATCCATGGCCAGCATGAACATCAGGAATTGATGGACAGGGATAAACATCTTCCATTGCTCGACGGCTTCAACGAAAAGAAATCGAAATCAGCTCTCCAGGAATACAAACGGTTATTCAATCAATACAAATCATTGAAAGACCAGGCAAAAAGGCTGAATGAGAATGAAAAAGAGATGGCACACCGCCTTGATTTGATCCAGTATCAGCTGAAAGAGATTCAGGAAGCCGAGCTTGAGCCTGAAGAAGATGAAGCGCTGCTTGAAGAAAAGCATAAGCTGGCTAATTATGAAAGGATTTACAGGGCGGTCAGTGACAGCTACGAAGCCCTGTACGGCGAGAAAAAAGGCCTTGACTGGGTTGGCCTTGCGATGACCAATCTTGAAGATGCCGCCGAAGTGGATAAGGATTTCAAATCTGCAAGCGAAACAGTGGCCAACAGCTATTATGCCCTGGAAGAAACGATTTATATGTTAAGGGATAAACTGGAGATGCTTGAGTTTGACCCTGATCGGCTGAATCAAATTGAAACAAGGCTGAATGAAATTTCCTTCCTCAAGAAAAAATATGGCGAGACAGTGATGGATATTCTTGAATATGCGGCAGGCATTGAAGATGAAGTCGATAAAATCCAGAACCGCGATGTCCATGTCCAAAAACTGCAGAAAGAGCTTCAGGAAGTCACCGAGGATTTGGTGCTTGAAGCAAAAAATTTAACAGCAGTCCGAAAAGCCCTTGCCAAAACGCTTACAAAAGCCATTCATCGGGAATTGAAAGAGCTCTATATGGAGAAAACGACGTTTGATATCGAGTTTTCTTTACGTAAAGGCAAAAGTGACGATCCCCTTCTCGAAAATGAGCATGTTCAGTTCGGGCCGCTCGGCATGGACGAAGTGGAATTCATGATTTCCACAAATCCGGGCGAACCGCTGAAACCGCTCTCGAAAGTGGCCTCAGGCGGCGAACTTTCCAGAATTATGCTGGCTCTTAAGAGCATTTTTTCAAAAAACCAGGGAGTGACATCCATCATTTTTGATGAGGTCGATACCGGAGTAAGCGGAAGGGTTGCCCAGTCCATAGCTGAAAAAATCCATAATATTTCCGCGGAGTCCCAAGTTTTGTGCATCACTCACTTACCGCAAGTAGCCGCAATGGCGGATACCCATTTGTATATTTCGAAAGACAGCAAAAAGGGGCGCACAAAAACACATGTGAATCCGCTTAATGCTGAAGAAAAAGTAAAAGAAATCGGCAGGATGATCTCCGGCGTGGAAATTACGGAAGTGACGAAAGAGCATGCCCGCGAGCTCCTGGACACTGCTGAAGAAATTAAAAAAAAGACGTCTTGAAATGCTATCCAGTGGTGGATAGCATTTTTGCTGCCCGGATTGTTATAAATTCGGGCAGATAAGGTCAAATTATTAATGCAGCCATAGAGAGACAAACAGTGCCGGGTCAGGAGCGAGGAGAGTGAAAATTACGTGAATGAGTGGATTAGAAAAAGTATCGGTACATTTCTCCTTGTTTCTCTAATTGCACTGGGATTTGTAAAACCAGTCCAGGAATATGTTTCCCTGCCAGGGGAAATTGTTACGTTTGTGGGCCAGAATATTGAAATGACGACCTCTCTGCCTGCAGCCAGCCAATCGAAGTCCTCATCAGCAGCTTTCACCCTGAAAAGTTCTGAACAGAAGAATAAAATGACCATTACGGGGAACGAAACCGGCAGCGGGAAAATTGATATGAAGGTTGCCGATTTTCCTGTAAAATCGGTTGCAGTTAAAGTGCTGCCTGATTTGAAAGTGGTGCCGGGCGGCCAGTCGATAGGTGTCAAGCTTAACACAAAAGGGGTTCTTGTCGTTGGGCACCACCAGATAGAGACGAGCAAAGGGACGGCATCACCTGGCGAAGATGCTGGTATCAAGGTGGGAGATATAATCACCAGTATAAATGACACAAAAATTCTTAAGATGAGCGATATAGCTGAAATTGTGGAAGAAGCAGGAAAACAGGGAGAACCGTTGAACATCATCGTAAAACGAGACGATCGGAAAATGGCGAAGGAGTTACTGCCTGCAAAAGATAAGGCAGAAGGCAGCTACCGGATGGGGCTGTATATCCGCGATTCAGCCGCAGGCATCGGCACGATGACCTTTTATCATCCGAAGTCCCAAAAATATGGAGCGCTTGGCCATGTCATTTCGGATATGGATACAAAAAAACCGATCGAAGTATATGACGGGCATATTGTAAAATCACAGGTGACTTCCATTGAACGGGGAAGCAATGGAAAGCCTGGCGAAAAGCTGGCCCGCTTCTCGACCGACCGTCAGATCATCGGGACAATCACCAGGAACAGCCCTTTCGGCATTTTCGGTGAGTTGACAAAAGGGCTGAATGATCAAAGAGGTGCAAAGGCACTGCCAATCACTTTGCCTGACCAGGTTAAAGAAGGACCTGCAAAAATCCGCACTGTTCTGAAAGGCAACAAGGTCGAAGAGTTTGACGTAAGAATCGTCAGTACTGTGCCGCAAAAGTTTCCGGCTACGAAAGGGATGGTCATTAAAGTAACCGATCCTAAACTGCTGGAGGCGACTGGAGGAATTGTCCAGGGGATGAGCGGAAGTCCGATTATCCAGGACGGGAAACTGGTTGGAGCCGTGACGCATGTATTTGTGAACGACCCGACATCAGGTTATGGCGTGCATATTGAATGGATGCTGAACGAAGCGGGTGTTGAAGTCAGGGACACCCTTAAAAATGCAGGATGAAAAAGCAGAAGATATCTTTCTTCTGCTTTTTTTTTTTTGCAAACTGCTGTGATAAAGTACAATGTTGTTTTGTGAAAATTGAATTCGGCCCGAGAGTCAATCAAGATGCTCTGCAACTTCCTCGCTCTTGCCTTGAGCACTCGAGGAAGTTCAAGCAACGGTCCTGCACAGATATCCGCTCAAGTACCCGATGCCACGAGGCAAAAACACACCGTGAATGCGGCCGAAAGGAAGCAAGACCGGATGCCGCACCAGTGCATTCCTTAAAAAACGCACGGTAAATAAATATTTTCGACAAAAATTTAAGGTTTCGGAAACAGATCGAAAAATAAAGTCGAATAAAAGAGAAAAATGAAGAAAACAAGAGATAAACAGTTATTTTGGTACAATTTTCAAAAATAAAAAGGATAACGTATTGCATTGTCGAAATTATCGTTTAGAATGAAATTAACATAAGGTATGCAGAGGCCTCAGGCGCCTCAGCTCGACATCTCCAGGTATAGCGCAGAACGCCTGCTTAGCGGCGGAGCATAGCAGGGGCAACCCTGTATGGGCTGAATTTCCTTAAATGAGAGCAATGTTTATGGACAATACCGCCGGACAGGAAGCTGGACATCTTTTGAACAAAAGGGAATTTTAATTTTTATCAATTAAAAAGGTCTGAGGAGGAAATTACTTGAGTACAATTAAAGTTTGTTTGGCTGATGATAATCGTGAACTGGTTGGACTTCTTGAAGATTATATTGCAATCCAGGACGATATGGAAGTTGTAGGTGTTGCATACAACGGGCAGGAATGCCTTAATATATTGAACGAAAAATCACCTGATGTTCTGCTTCTGGATATCATCATGCCTCACCTGGATGGGCTGGCGGTGCTTGAAAACATGCGTGAAATGAACCTTGAGAAACGGCCCAGCGTCATCATGCTCACCGCTTTCGGACAGGAAGATGTCACGTCAAAGGCAGTTGACCTCGGTGCAAGTTATTTCATCCTGAAGCCTTTTGACATGGAAAATCTCGCCCGTAATATTCGCCAGGTCAGCGGCAAAGCCCCGTCATTTGTGAAACGGGCGGCACCGCAAAAGACCGAAATGGAAGCAAAGCCGAAAAATCTGGATGCAAGCATCACGAGCATCATCCATGAAATTGGTGTACCAGCTCATATAAAAGGTTATATGTATCTGCGTGAAGCAATTTCCATGGTCTATAACGATATCGAACTGCTCGGGTCCATTACCAAGGTTCTTTATCCGGATATCGCCAAGAAATATAATACGACTGCAAGCCGTGTTGAGCGGGCGATTCGCCATGCGATCGAAGTTGCCTGGAGCAGGGGCAATATCGATTCTATTTCATCGCTATTCGGTTATACTGTCTCGATGACAAAAGCGAAGCCGACTAATTCCGAATTCATTGCAATGGTAGCGGACAAGCTGCGCCTGGAGCACAGGGCTTCTTGAAAGCGTTAGAGTCAAATAAATGAGAGGTGCTGTGATCCAGCACCTCTTATTTCATATGAAAAGCTTCGGTGCAGTCAATTGTATCTGCGATTTTTTGCCATCAGGCTTGCTTTTGATGGTCAGAGATTCACAGCTTTTGCTGAAATCAAATGGCAATGCTTGATCATATGGCGGCGGAATCAAACTGATGCGGGCCGGCATCCGGTACGGCATATCAACCGGATACCGGTCGAGGTCATGCTGCCTGCCGAAATGCATCGCTGCAATATCACCGATTTTTTTGCCGAGTTTCAGGCCTTCCTCATTATCTGCAGGAAAATGGACGCCTGCATATAGGCGTGAATCTGCTGCTTCTTTTGCAAGTTCTTCGAGCCTTGCCGCCTCTGCCGGGAAAAAGTATGTCAAGACAACTGCAGCAGAGCCTGCTGCTGCAGCATGGCCAGATGGGTAGCCAGGGTGGCGAGGTGTGCAAACATAGGTTTTTAATTCCGGGTTCAGCTGATTTGGCCTGGGCGTATCGTAAAGGTATTTATAATGCCATGTCACGACAAGTGCATCATTTAGGGAAGTGTGCAGGGCGGCCAGGATTCTTGCCGCCCTTGGTGCAGATACACCATAAGCGTCAATAAGCCTGTCAGCGATAGGGGTCCATTGCTTGGTCGGCGGGCCGGCAGACCAGTAAGAAGCTATTTGTTTTTGACCTGAATCCAGATTTTCCACCGTTTTTTCGACAATCCGCAGTTCTTTAATCCAGTCAATCTGATTGGGTTTTCTAATAGTGGAATCCAGTTTTCTGCCATCAGGGCTGATGATCATGCCTTGCAGATTCCGTTTTAAGATAAACAGGGGCCAGTCTCCTGCCGCAGGTTCTTCTGCATTGCCCGGAGGCCGGTTTTCCCCGGCATATGGAAGTGCAGACCAGCGGATATCGTCCTTCATTTGGTCCGGCATACTTGTCACCTCCTGAATGTATTCCTGTAACTTATCATATTGCGCAAGCAGGAAAGTGTTCACCGCCCCAGCCATTCTTCCAATTCATATGAACGAGGCAAAAATTTTTGCAAAACACTCAATAAAAAGATAAAAATATGTTAAGATGTTTACTATCTAATTTGGTTATTTTAGTGCATTACCATGATGAAGGGCGGAAAGTGAAGATGATCGTAACAAAATTCGGAGGGTCTTCCCTGGCCAGTGCCGAGCAATTCAAAAAAGTAGAAACCATCATTGCGGCGGACACGAAACGGCGGATTGTTGTTGTTTCCGCACCGGGTAAAAGATATAAAGATGATATAAAGGTGACTGATCTACTCATTAAAGCAGGCGAAAAGGCACTCCGTAATCAAGATTTCACCAGGGAACTCAGCGCCATTCTTGAACGGTATGCTGAGATAGCGGAAGGACTGGGACTTGGTGAAAGGGGAATGCGCCAGATAGAGGATACCATTGTGTCTGTTCTTGAAGATGAAACGAACGATTCAGGCTTGTTCATGGATCGGATAAAAGCATGCGGTGAAGACAGTTGTGCGAGGCTCATGTCCGAATATTTGGAATCGAAGGGTCATGATGCAGCATACATTCCTCCTGACGAAGCGGGTATTTTTGTCAGCGATGAATCCGGCAATGCAAGGGTTCTTGATAAAACGTTCACTGAACTGAAAAAGCTTAAAGCGCGTCAGGAAGTCCTTGTTGTCCCCGGCTTTTTTGGATATACACCGGCCGGCAAGCTTGTGACATTTCCGCGGGGCGGTTCGGATATCACCGGTTCAATCGTTGCAGCGGGAGTGGAAGCCGATTTATACGAAAACTTTACAGATGTTGATTCCGTTTTTGCGGCAAACCCCGGCATTGTCGAGAATCCTGCCGAAATAGAGGAACTTACATATAGGGAAATGAGGGAACTTTCGTACGCGGGTTTCTCTGTATTTCACGACGAAGCACTAATTCCTGCGTTCAAAGCAGGAATCCCTGTCAGCATCAAAAACACTAATAATCCTGCAGCGCCGGGCACATCGATCTTGAAAAACCGCAAACTGACCGGGAAACCGGTCGTTGGCATTGCAAGTGACGATGGATTTGCTATGATTTATGTAAGCAAATATTTGATGAACCGGGAGATCGGATTCGGACGCCGCCTTCTGCAAATTCTCGAAGATTATAAAATTTCTTATGAGCACACGCCTTCCGGAATAGATGACATATCAATTATCATAAGGGAAGATCAGCTTGATATGATAAAAGAGCATAATGTCATCAAACGAATTCAAGATGAACTGGAAGTGGATGATATCTCTGTTGAGAAAAACCTTGCCATGATCATGCTTGTCGGTGAAGGGATGACATCCACTGTCGGTATTGCAGCCAGAGCGGCATCAGCCTTTTCGCGAGCGAAAGTAAATATTGAAATGATCAACCAGGGGTCATCTGAAGTAAGCATGATGTACGGAGTAAAAGCTGATAATGAGGCAGCTGCAGTCCGGTCTCTTTATGAGGAGTTTTTTACGGACCAGGACGGGTTTCCGGCCCGGTCTCCGTCTCCTGGGGCAATCGAGGTGAATGCATTCGAGTGAGGGCCAAAAATTTGACCGATATTATTGAATCATTTAAAAACAGGGAACATCATGTCCTCGGACGAGAGAATTTTTTCCAATCGGCTGTGCTGCTTCCCTTGGTTCCAAAAGATGACGACTTGCATGTGCTGTTCGAGGTCAGGGCCCGCCATTTAAAACGGCAGCCCGGCGATATATGTTTCCCCGGCGGCCGTAAAGAAGACGGTGATAAAACCCTCCTGGATACTGCGGTAAGGGAGACTGCCGAGGAACTTGGCATCACAAAAGAAGGTATAGAAGTCATTGCCCCGCTTGATTACCTGGTTACACCTTTCTCTTCGATTGTATATCCTTATCTTGGATTGATCCGGAATCCGGAAGAGATCGTTGTGAATAAAGGAGAAGTGGAGCGTGTATTCACTGTGCCGCTCTCTTTTTTTCAACAAGCCGAACCGCAGAGATACGATCTTGCAATCGAGGTGAAACCGCAGGATGATTTCCCGTATCATCTCATAGAAAAAGGAAAGAATTATGACTGGCGGACCGGAACATTCCCGGAATATTTCTATTTTTATGGGGAGGAAGTCATTTGGGGGCTTACAGCCCGCATTATGCAGCACTTTCTGAAGGAAATGGGAGACTGATGCAAGAAGATCCGCTTTATAAATGACGGGTTCATTTATCGCGGTGAAGTTTTAAAATAGCAAATGATTTAAAGGACGAAATCGCATATGGTGGTTTCGTCCTTTTCGATGTGTATTATGGGGTTAAGCCGGGCATTTTCACATTTTAAGCATCAAAAGATTTATACGGCATGGCGGGAGGTTTGATTTCTTGCAGTGCTTTTTGAAGATGTGAGAGCGTGAGAATGTCTTTTTCGTTAAGTTTTTCGATCATTTGAAGGAAGACTTCCCCTGTCATGATGGCATCGTTCAGGGCATGGTGGCGTTCGTGCTGCTTCACTCCATAACAATCGATAAGGTGGTCAAGCCTGTTGTCGGCATCCGGATGCAGAAACCGGGCGAGTGTGTAGGAGTCGATATACAGCGGATGGAAATCCGGGAGCTCCCATCTGGAAGCTGTCGCCTTTAAAAAGTTCACATCAAAAGAAGCAGGATGGGCCACAAGAATCGTGCCTTTACTGAACTCAAGAAATTTGCCGAATGCCTGGACGAATGGAATACCGTGTTTGATATCGCTTTTTTTGATGCCTGTCAGCTGAAAAATGTTTTTTGGAACTTTGATGACCGGTTTGACAAGCTCATAAAAGTGTTCCTGTTCTTGCCAGTTTAAGCCTGTCCATTTCACTGCTCCAAAAGAAACAACGGCATCACCCACTTCGGGCAAAAAACCTGTCGTTTCCAGGTCGAACACTGTGAACGTGTAGGAAGTGAGCGGCTGGTGAACGGGCAGGTCGTAAAAGTTGCGTTCTTTCATCAAGGATACTGTCCTTTTGTAATAAGGCTTCTGCCTGCCCTGCCGAACTTTGTACTTATAATAAAATTGATCCAGCATATAGTATTTTATAATTTTGAGTTCAATAGGGAGCATGCTTTACACCACGCGATTTCGGTTGAAACTTAATTCAGCGACTTGTTGCATCCTTCTTGCTACTCCAAGAGCTGTCTTGAGCTTCCTGCGCTCATCCTTCGGTAAATCTGTAATTGCCACTTCATTGGACAACGGCCTGTTTTCTTCGAGCTGATCCAGATTAATTCCGATCCTGAAGCTTAGCAAATGGTGCAATGCGAGCATCGTATTTTCCGCGTCACGGGGATGGAACGCCTCCTGTTTCACTAACAATTTCAGGCGTTTCAATGTGTTGGTTTCCTTTATTCCGTACTTGATGGCGTATATGCGCAGGCCGTTCACAATTTGCATGATGGCTGCCTTTTTTAGATTGAGCGTTTTCTTCTTTGCGGTTTTTCCCGGTTTTGGAGCACCTATCCTTCCAAACACACGCGGGACCCGAAAGCGGAGCGTATCCTTTGTCAGAAGCTGCTGCAGTGTATGCGAACGTTTGACCTTCTCGGTCAAGAGTTCGCGCAACTCCTCTGCAAGCGCAAAATCCCCATATATTGGGCGGAAATCGAGAAATATGGTGAAATCACGGATTTCTTCAGCATCGATGTTTGCAATCCAGTCATTTACCGACTGCTTCCATTGATCAATTGATTTTCTCCATTTTTCTTCCTGAGCCATGATTCCGCCGCTGCATTGCGGGAAACCGCAGCGTTCAAGCGTGATATTGATCTTCCTTGCGAAGACAGAAAAATACTCATTGATTTCACCGGAGTTGGGCAAATGTTCATAGCTGTTCAAGATCAAGCCGTTGTCCTGGTCAGTACTGAAGGCCTGTTCCTTTCTCCCTTCGCTCCCCATCACAATGAAACAGTACGGCACTGGCGGCAGGCCGTAGCCTTCTTCTTTCATTTCCTGCTCACACAATTTGATGATTTGCCGGTGGATTTCATCGTTATAGTTTGAAATCAATTCACTAATATCATAAGCAGGCATGTTTTCAGCAAGCATAGCCCGGACAAAATGCTGAAATTTCCTGTTGTTTACAGGGGACAGATTGATCAGGCGCTCCACCTTTTCTGCTCTCGTCACCTGAAATGTTAAGTCAAGATATTCGGAATCCTGGATGCCGAGAAAGGATTCAGCGGTAAGCATGCCGACCGGGATTCCATCCTTCATGACCGGCACAAGGTCGACATGATGATACTTGAAGTAGGAAAGGGCTTCATACGCGAATGAATCATGGTCAACGGTGAAGGGGTCTTGATTCATCCAGTCTAAAGCTTTGCTGCGTTCTTCTATGGAGCCGTCAGTCAGCACATAATTCATCAATTCCGCTTTTCCGATGACTCCAATGACCTCCGTACCATCTTTGGAACTGACCATCACCCCATTCGTTTCGTGTTCCTTTATTTTATGGACGGCCCGTTTGAACGGTTCATGCTCATTTATGAAGAGGGGGCTTTCCATAAGTGCCGCCGCTCTTGTTTTGAAGAGACTGATATTCTCTTCCTCTTCAACAGAGCTTTTATTCCGAATTTCATCGTACAGCGATTTCATCCGGTTGCCGATTGATTCAAGGATGATCCTTGAAAACTCTTTATTTCCGGACATGATTTCAAGGAATTTTAATTTATTGAAGCGGATCGCTTTACATTTATCAAGGGCCTGGACGGAAAAGGTCATTTCCCCGCTTGTGAGCATGATCATCAATCCAACAAGATCGCCGGGGTAATAAAACCTCACTGAAAATTGCCGGCCGTTCGTCCTGTGCAGGATATTTTTCGCATGACCGGACAGCAGGAAGTAAATATCCATTTCTTCATCGTCTTCATGAAATATGTATTCGTTTTTTGAAAAAGAGGTTGATCTGGCATCCTCCAGGATGTATGATAACTCTTCTTCTCTCAGTAAATTGAACGGGAATTGTTCTTTTACAACCGACCGGAATGCTTCAGCCTGCATTAATCTCATCCTTTACCTGAAATGCTTTTGTAACTCAAGTATAGCAGATTGACTGTGCGGTATGCGACAGGGAAGGAAACACAAAAAAAGCACTGCCTGTATGGCTGTGCCTGATCCATTTGGGATTTATATGCTTTTGCGGGTTTTACCTTTTCCTGTTTAAACGGGGCTGTAATTTATTGCGCTTTTGGTCCCTGTAGAAAATGAACCCGCCGATGAAAGCAAGTCCGGCGATGAATAACAGCAGTCCGGCAATGAACTGGATAGTAAGTGAAGGAATCGGCGGATTTAAAATGCCGAAAAGCATATCCCTCATCAATTTTATTCCATATCCGGCGGCTATGCCGGGAAGCAGCATGATCAGCAGCGCGATGAATCGGCTCATTTACATAACTCCTCTGAAAGTGATCTCTTTTAAGATGATATATGACAATCATTTGTCAAGTCAATCATAAAACGCTACACTTAAGATATGCAATACTTTGCAACAATAAAGTTTATGACGGTCTGAACGGGGGAGGAAGAGATGCAAAGCGTGATGATAGTCGGCGCCGGAAAAGGCGGGACAGCGATTATAAAGATGATGGAAGAAACGGATGTCCTCGATATAAAAGCTGTTGTGGATATTAACGGAAATGCACCGGGCGTGCAGCTGGCACGTCAACTTGGAATCCCGACCGGAACAGACTGGAGGGGCTTCCTGGAGAAAGGCATCGATATCATCGTCGAAGCTACGGGAGAAGAGAAGGTTTTTGAAAACATACGTGAACAAAGGAGCAAGGAAACTGTTTTGATTCCCGGCTCTGTCGCCTACATCATAGCCACCCTGATGGAAGAGAAAGAAGACCTCATCGGTGAGCTGAAAAACAAGTCATACATACAGGATCTGATTTTGAATTCCACCCACGACGGCATGCTCGGTATAGACAAAGAGGAAAACGTCATCCTTTTCAACAGCAGTGCCGAATATTTAACCGGCCTTTCCAGGCCGGATGTCATCGGGAGAAAATTAAGTGAAATCTATCCGAAAAACGAACTGACGCGCGTTCTTGACACTCAAAAGGTGGAAGTGAACAGGGAACAGGTCCTCGATAACGGCCGAAAGATCATCACGACGCGGATTCCGATGCTGACAGATGACAGCGAGTTGCTTGGCGCCTTCGAGGTCTTCAAAGACATAACAGAAGTCGTCAATCTGGCTGAAGAGATCACCAACCTGAAAGATATCCAAACAATGCTTAAGGCAATCATCCAATCTTCTGAAGAGGCGATATCTGTTGTCGATGAAACAGGCCGCGGTATTGTCATAAATCCTGCATACAGCCGTATCACCGGACTAAGCGAAGATGAAGTGATCGGAAAGCCGGCAACCGCAGATATTTCCGAAGGGGAAAGCATGCATATGAAAGTGCTGAAGACAAGACAACCGGTAAGGGGAGTCCGCATGAAAGTCGGGCCTGCCAATCGGGATGTGCTTGTGAATGTGGCCCCGGTCATTGTGGATGGAAAACTGAAAGGCAGTGTGGGTGTCATCCATGATGTATCTGAAATCAGCTCATTGACCGATGAACTGAAACGGGCGCGCCAGATCATCCGTACCCTTGAGGCGAAGTATTCGTTTGACGACATTATCGGTGAATCAGAAGAGATCAAAGTGGCGATCGAACAGGCTGAACTTGCAGCCGGCACTCCGGCAACAGTGCTGCTCAGGGGGGAATCGGGGACAGGCAAGGAATTGTTCGCCCACGCCATACATAACGGCAGCAGCCGGAAATACAACAAGTTCATCAGAGTGAATTGCGCGGCCCTGCCGGAAAATTTGCTTGAAAGCGAATTGTTCGGCTATGAGGAAGGCGCATTTTCAGGTGCGAAACGCGGCGGAAAAAGGGGTCTTTTCGAGGAAGCGAATAACGGTTCCCTTTTCCTTGATGAAATCGGAGAGATGACATTGAATACACAGGCCAAGCTGCTCAGGGTGCTGCAGGAAAATGAGATCGTGAAAGTGGGCGGTACGAAGGCGATTCCAGTCAATGTAAGAGTGATAGCCGCAACAAACCTCGTCCTTGAAAAAGCGATTGTCGACGGGCACTTCAGACAGGATCTTTACTACCGCTTGAACCGGATACCGATCCACATTCCGCCTCTCAGAAGCAGAAAAAATGATATCCCTCTGCTTGTTCCTCATTTAATCCGTAAAATAAATCAGGATTATGGCCGGAATGTGGAAACAATATCAAATGAGGCACTCGCATATTTGCAGCAATATGACTGGCCGGGAAACGTCAGGGAACTGGAAAACATTCTGGGTAGGGCTATGATTTATATGAAATTGAATGAGGCTGTCATGGAACTTCACCATTTGCCGGAACTCCCGGCAGCATCTGACAGGGCGGAAAGTCACAGCCAGGCCGATCAGGCCGGATACAGTCCTGAGCTGAGTCTGACAGAAATGGAAGACAGATTTGAAAAAGAAATCATAAAAAAGGCCCTGGATGACAACAATGGCAATAAAACAGCCGCCGCCAGGCAGCTTTCAGTTTCATTAAGAAGCCTCTACTATAAGATGGAGAAACATCATCTTGCAAACTATGGCATGCAATAAATTGCAAGAGTGCAAATAATTGCACGTACATCGTTTTGATAAATAAAGCGTTTTCAGCGGATGAGGTTTGGCACGGTTCTTGCATTAGATATTACGGGAGCCTGAATCAGAAGGGGGAGTGGCAGCAGCAATCATGAAACTTAAGGATTTAGTGGACAAGGCAAAAACCTTCGGCAATGTGAAAGTCGCCGTGGCAGCTGCTGAAGACAGCAGCGTGCTTGAAGCGGTAGCCAGGGCGCTCGGTGAGGGGCTGGCATCGTTCCAGCTGTTCGGTGACGAGAAACGGATCACTGAACTGATAAAAACGATGCCCAGTGATGAAAACATGTTCAAACATGGTGCCGAAATCATCGATTGTCCGACACAAACGGACGCTGCAAGACGAGCCGTCGCGTCGGTATCTTCCGGCAATGCCCAGATTGTGATGAAAGGCATGGTGCCGACAGCAATCCTGCTGAAAGCGGTGCTTCATAAAGAATACGGCCTGAGGTCGAACAATATTTTGTCGCACGTAGCCGTATTTGAATTTCCGGACAGGGACAAATTGCTGTTTTTGACCGACTCGGCCATGACGATTAAGCCGGATTTGGACCAAAAAGTGCAAATTCTGAATAACGCTGTTGAAACAGCGCGGTCACTTGGCATTGAAACGCCTAAAGCGGCTGTGCTTGCGGCTGTTGAGACGGTTAACCCCGCAATGGAAGCCGCAACCGATGCAGCATTGCTGGCAGCCATGAACAACAGGGGACAAATCACGGGCTGCATTGTCGACGGACCGCTCGCTTTTGATAATGCTGTGTCAGCGGAAGCGGCGCGGCAAAAAGGCCTGCATTCACCGGTGGCCGGGAATGCCGATATTTTACTTGTGCCAGCGATCGAAACAGGCAATTCACTTTATAAATCATTCATCTACTTCGGAAATGCCAGAGTAGGCGGCATCATTGCAGGCGCACGCGCACCAATCGTCCTAACTTCACGGGCGGATACAGCGGAGAGCAAGCTATATTCGTTGGCGATGGCAGTTTGTTCAGCAGGGGAGCCGCTTGTTTAAAAAATTGGGGAGGGACCAATAATGGAAATTTTCACTTACATGGAGAAATATGACTACGAACAGCTTCTTTTTGCACAGGATAAGCAATCAGGTTTGAAAGCGATCATTGCAATTCATGATACTACACTCGGGCCTGCACTTGGCGGTACAAGAATGTGGACGTATGAAAGCGAAGAAGCTGCAATCGAAGATGCACTGCGCCTGGCAAAAGGGATGACATATAAAAATGCGGCGGCCGGCCTGAACCTCGGCGGCGGAAAAACCGTTATCATAGGCGATCCGCGGAAAGACAAAAATGAAGAGATGTTCCGGGCATTCGGCCGGTACATTCAGGGGCTGAACGGACGTTATATCACCGCTGAGGATGTCGGCACAACGGTGCAGGATATGGATATCATTCATGAAGAAACTGATTATGTGACAGGAATCTCGCCGGCATTCGGTTCTTCCGGCAACCCGTCACCTGTTACAGCTCATGGTGTGTACGTCGGCATGAAAGCGGCTGCCAAAGAAGCATTTGGAACTGATTCCCTTGAGGGGAGAACAGTAGCCGTACAAGGTGTCGGCAACGTCGCTTACAATTTGTGCAAACACCTCCATGAGGAAGGTGCTTCGCTAATTGTTACCGATATCAACAAAGATTCTGTTAGACGCGCCGTTGAGGACTTCGGTGCAAAAGCGGTTGACCCCGAGGAAATTTACAGTGTGGATGCCGATATTTATGCACCTTGTGCCCTTGGAGCGACAGTTAATGATGAGACGATTCCGCAGTTGAAGGCTAAAGTCATTGCAGGAGCTGCCAATAACCAGCTTCGGGAAAACCGCCATGGTGACATTATCCATGAAAAAGGGATCGTTTATGCCCCGGATTATATCATTAATGCTGGCGGTGTCATCAATGTTGCCGACGAATTGTACGGTTACAACCGGGAACGTGCAATGAAAAAAGTAAATACCGTCTATGACAATATTGCAAAAGTAATCGAAATTGCAAAGCGTGACGGGATTCCGACATATCAGGCAGCTGACCGGCTTGCGGAGGAACGGATTGAACGCATGAAAAATTCCCGCAGCCAATTTTTGCAAAACGGCCATCACATTTTAAGCAGACGGGGCCGATAAATTATATTTTACAAACAAAAGAAAACGGCGCGTAACGGGCAAATGCCGGCGTCCGTTTTCTTTTCATGCAGTGTAGGAGGGTTTTGTGTTGGAGGAATCAACTTATCGTATCCTGGTCATCAATCCTGGATCGACATCTACGAAAATAGGGATTTTTGATAATGAACGGCCCCTGCTGGAAAAAACGATCCGGCATGAACAGGAGCAATTGCAGCCGTATGAGAAGATCATTGATCAATATGAGTTCAGAAAAACGACAATCCTGGAGACACTCGACCAGGAAGGGATCAATATTTCCAAGTTTGATGCCGTATGCGGCAGGGGCGGCCTCCTGAGACCGATTGAAGGCGGCACCTACAGGGTGAATGAAAGTATGCTGAAGGATTTGAAGGATGGGTATGCGGGCGAACACGCCTCCAACCTGGGCGGCATTCTTGCGTACGAAATTGCTGAACAGCTGAACATTCCATCTTTCATTGTCGATCCGGTAGTCGTTGATGAAATGGAAGATATCGCACGAGTTTCAGGGTTTGAGGAAATCGATCGGAAAAGTATTTTCCATGCTTTGAATCAGAAGGCTGTAGCTCGGCGTGTTGCCCGCCAGCTGAACGAGAGTTATGAAGACGTCAATTTGATCGTTGCGCACATGGGGGGCGGAATTACCGTCGGCGCCCATAAAGGCGGGAGGGTCGTGGATGTCAATAACGGTTTGCATGGCGATGGGCCGTTCAGTCCGGAAAGGGCGGGGACGGTTCCGGCTGGTGACCTGGTCCAGCTTTGTTTTTCCGGCCGTTACTATGTGGATGAAATAATGAAAAAACTGGTTGGAAGAGGCGGGCTCCATGCGTATCTCGGAACAAGTGATGCAGTAAAAGTGGAACAAATGGTAGCGGAAGGGAACGAGCGGGCCCGTATCGTTTATGAAGCGATGGCATACCAGGTTGCAAAAGAAATCGGTTCCTGCAGCGCCGTGCTTGGCGGGAAAATCGATGCAATCGTGCTTACCGGCGGCCTTGCGTACGGCAAAGAATTTGTGCGTTCAATTGCAGAGCGGGTCAAATGGATCGCTGATGTGATAACAGTACCTGGAGAAGATGAACTCCAGGCTCTCATGGAAGGGGCTCTCCGCGTTCTCAGGGAAGAAGAAGAAGCTAAAGAATATGCTGGAGCAAAATAACCCCTGTATGATAAAAGAAAATTAAGGAGAGTGAAAACATGGCAAAAGATTATGATCTCGTCATTCTCGGCGGAGGAACCGGCGGTTATGTCGCGGCAATAAGGGCTTCACAGCTTGGGCTGAAGACAGCCATTGTTGAAAAAGGCAAGCTCGGCGGTACATGCCTGCACGCCGGATGCATTCCCAGCAAAGCACTGCTCAGAAGTGCCGAAGTATACAAAACAGCGAACAGGTCAGGTGACTTTGGTGTTGTGATCGACGGAGTGCGCCTGGATTTCCGGAAAGTCCAGGAGCGGAAAGAGTCGATTGTCGACCGGCTTTACAAAGGTGTCCAGCACCTTATGAAAAAAGGCAATATTGACGTTTATGAAGGCTTCGGGCGCATTCTCGGGCCATCCATTTTTTCGCCGATGCCAGGAACAGTGTCCGTTGAGATGAATAATGGTGAAGAAAATGAAATGCTGATACCGAAAAATGTCCTGGTTGCAACCGGATCGCGCCCGCGTTCCCTGCCGGGGCTGGATGTTGACGGCGAGTTTGTTTTGACTTCTGATGAAGCGCTGGCACTCGAAACCCTCCCGGAATCAATCGTCATTGTCGGAGGCGGCGTTATCGGGATTGAGTGGGCTTCAATGCTCGCGGATTTCGGTACAAAAGTAACCGTCCTTGAATATGCCGACCGTGTATTGCCGACAGAAGACGAAGAAGTTTCGAAGGAAATGAAAAGGCTGCTCAAGAAAAAAGGAATCAAAATCGTGACAGGTGCAAAAGTGCTTCCTGATACTCTCGAAAAAGGCAGCGGAATATCCATCAAAGCGGAAGTGAAGGGCGGAGAGGAAGCGTACACAGCGGACAAGCTGCTTGTTTCTGTCGGCCGCCAGGCGAATGTGGAGAATATCGGGCTGGAAAACACATCAATCAAAGTTGAAAACGGCAGTATTGCTGTCAACGAATATTGTCAGACGGAGGAATCGCACATCTATGCGATCGGCGATGTAATCGGCGGAATGCAGCTCGCCCATGTTGCTTCGCACGAAGGTATACTTGCCGTTGAACATATGGCTGACGGAACGCCGGATCCGATCGAGTATTCCAATATATCCAGATGTGTATACAGCAGCCCTGAGGTAGCCAGCGTCGGATTGACAGAAAACGAAGCAAAGGAACAGGGCTTCAAAGTGAAGACCGGTAAATTCGCATTCAGGGCGATCGGCAAAGCGCTCGTTTACGGCGAATCTGACGGTTTCGTCAAATTCATTGCCGACGAATCAACAGACGATCTGCTCGGTGTCCATATGATTGGGCCGCATGTGACTGATATGATTTCAGAAGCCGGCCTTGCCCGTGTATTGGATGCAACTCCTTGGGAAGTTTCCCATACAATCCACCCGCACCCTTCCTTATCCGAGGCAATCGGGGAAGCAGCCCTGGCTGTCGATGGAAAAGCAATCCATGGATAACTTTTTGTAACTAACCAGGGAGGGCATCCTCCCTGATTGACTAGGAGGTTTATCAATGACTGAGAACCGTCATCAATCACTCGGACTGAGTGATGAACAAGTGTTGGAAATGTATGAAACCATTCTGATGGCCCGTAAAATTGATGAGCGGATGTGGCTGTTGAACCGCTCCGGAAAGATCCCGTTTGTGATTTCCTGCCAGGGGCAGGAAGCTGCACAGGTTGGTGCCGCTTATGCTCTAGACAGGGAGCGGGACTATGTCCTTCCTTACTACCGTGATATGGGGGTGGTCCTTTCATTCGGAATGACGCCGACAGAACTCATGCTCTCCGGGTTTGCCAAAAAAGAAGACCCGAATTCAGGAGGCAGACAGATGCCAGGACATTTCGGACAAAAGAAGAACCGCATCGTGACAGGATCTTCCCCTGTGACAACTCAGGTTCCCCATGCTGTCGGCATCGCCCTGGCAGCAAAAATGGAAGGGAAAGATATCCTCAGCTTCGTCACTCTTGGCGAAGGATCATCGAACCAGGGGGACTTCCATGAGGGGGCCAACTTCGCCGGTGTCCATAAGCTGCCGGTTATCATCATGGTTGAAAACAACAAATATGCGATTTCTGTGCCGATAAAAAAACAGCTCGCCTGTGAAAATGTATCTGACAGGGCGATCGGTTACGGCATGCCGGGTTATACGGTTGACGGCAATGATCCGCTTGCCGTTTACGAAGCTGTCAAGACTGCTGCTGACCGTGCAAGAAAAGGGGAAGGTCCTACAATGATCGAGACCGTCTCCTACAGGCTGACACCTCACTCCAGTGATGACGATGACCGGACGTATCGTGACCGCGAAGAGGTTGAAGAGGCGAAGAAAAAAGATGCTGTATTCACTTTTGCCGCCTACCTTAAAGAAACCGGCACGATGACTGATGAAAAGGAACAGGAAATAATCGAACGTGTAAACAATACTGTAAATGAAGCGACCGACTATGCTGAACAGGCTCCGTATGCCGATCCGGAAAGTGCGCTTGAATTTGTTTACGCTGAGAAAGAATAGGAGGAGAGATGCATGCCGATAATTTCCTATATAAACGCTGTCACCCAGGCTCTCAGAGAGGAAATGCAGCGTGATGATAAAGTATTTATTCTGGGCGAGGACGTTGGTGTCCGGGGCGGTGTCTTCCGGGCGACCGATGGATTATATGATGAATTCGGAGAACAGCGGGTGATTGATACCCCCCTTGCCGAATCAGCGATTGCCGGTGTCGGCATCGGTGCGGCGATGTACGGAATGAAGCCGGTTGCTGAAATTCAATTTGCGGATTTTATCCTTCCGGCTGTCAATCAGATCATTTCTGAAGCGGCTAAAATCCGCTACCGTTCCAACAATGACTGGAGTTCACCGATTACGATCCGCGCTCCATACGGAGGCGGCGTTCATGGCGCTCTTTACCATTCACAGTCGATTGAATCCGTGTTCGCCAATCAGCCTGGCCTCAAAATTGTGATGCCATCCACTCCGTACGATGTAAAAGGCCTGTTGAAGGCGGCCATCCGCGACCCTGACCCGGTATTGTTCTTTGAACATAAACGGGCTTACCGCCTCATCAAAGGCGAAGTCCCTGAAGAAGAATATGTCCTGCCGATCGGCAAAGCGGATGTAAAGCGGGAAGGTGACGATATTACCGTCATCACATATGGTCTCGCTGTCCATTTTGCCCTGCAGGCTGCCGAGAAACTTGAAAAAGACGGAATTTCCACTCACGTCCTTGACTTGCGGACTGTTTACCCGCTCGATAAGGAAGCGATTATCGAAGCAGCGTCAAAAACAGGGAAAGTACTGCTGATAACAGAAGATAACAAGGAAGGCAGCATTATTGGGGAAGTGTCCGCCATCATCGGCGAAAACTGCCTGTTTGATCTTGATGCCCCGATTATGCGTCTGGCGGGACCTGATGTGCCTGCTATGCCGTATGCGCCTACAATGGAAAAATATTTCATGATCAATCCGGAAAAAGTAGAGAAAGCGATGAGGGATTTAGCTGAATTTTAATAGTAACTTTCAAGGAGGGCATGTGAATGGCTGTTGAAAAGTTAACAATGCCGCAGCTCGGTGAAAGCGTCACCGAGGGGACGATCAGCAAATGGCTGGTCCAGCCGGGTGACAAGATAAATAAATATGATCCGATTGCAGAAGTGATGACGGATAAGGTAAATGCAGAGGTGCCGTCTTCTTTTACCGGCACGGTTAAAGAACTGGTCGCTTCCGAAGGCGATACGATTGCAGTCGGGGAACTGATTTGTTATGTGGAAACAGAAGGCGGTTCTGCTGAAGCGGAACAATCAGCTGATGAACCTGAGGCCCAGCAAAATCAATCTTCTCAAGCAACTGACGCTTCGGGCGCAGAGGAAGAACCGAATAAACGCAGGTACTCCCCTGCAGTATTAAGAATGGCACAGGAGCATGATATCGACCTTGAACAGGTCGATGGCAGCGGCCGCGGCGGCCGCATCACAAGAAAAGATCTGCAAAAGATCATTGATTCAGGCAGCATCCCGAAAAAAGGCGAAAAAACCGGACAGGGAACCAGAGTTTCCGAAGAGAAAAAGCCTTCTGACCGGGAAACCGCGCCGGCAGCACCTGCTCCTGAGCGTAAACCGGAACAGCCGGCGGTGCAGAGCCAGCCGGGAGATATCGAAATCCCTGTTTCCGGCGTCCGTAAAGCGATCGCCCAGAACATGGTCCGCAGCAAACAGGAAGTGCCGCATGCATGGATGATGGTTGAAGCGGATGTAACCGAACTTGTGCAATACCGCGATTCACTGAAGAATGAGTTCAAAAAGCGGGAAGGTTACAGCCTGACGTATTTTGCATTCTTTGTAAAAGCTGTTGCACAGGCGCTTAAGGAATACCCGGAGATCAATTCTTCCTGGGCGGGTGACAAGATCATTCAAAAGAAAGATATTCATTTATCGATAGCTGTTGCCACAGAAGATTCCTTATTTGTGCCTGTCATTAAGCATGCTGATGAAAAATCAGTGAAAGGCATTGCCCGCAATGTTGCAGAACTGGCTGAAAAAGTGCGGACGGGCAAAATTTCTGCAGATGAAATGCAGGGTGGAACGTTCACTGTGAATAATACCGGTTCGTTCGGATCCGTACAATCCATGGGGATCATCAACTATCCGCAGGCTGCCATCCTCCAGATTGAATCAATTGTGAAAAAACCTGTTGTCATGAATAATGGCATGATTGCTGTCCGTGATATGGTGAATCTATGTCTTTCCCTGGATCACCGTGTATTGGACGGGCTTGTTGCCGGCCGCTTCCTGGCCAGGGTGAAAGAAATTCTTGAAAACACGGACGCGGATAATACTTCTGTCTATTAACCTGCAGATAATCTGAA
>NZ_LWBL02000037.1 GCF_001644195.2 Bacillus marinisedimentorum
AGCTGGATGGCTCCCTTCTCGCTTTTTATCCACAACGCAAAAATTTTAAAATATCCTTAACAGTAAAAAAACAAGCGAATTTGTATGCTGATTCGCTTGTTCCTGCACTTATAATTTTCAATTCCCTGCCTCTTAACCGAACTGCTCCAGCCTATGCGCTCCTTCTTATTTTACCGGGGCAGGACCTGCTGCTTTCATCATGAACAATTCAAGTGCGAGCGTTTTGTCAATTTTTCCGGATTTAATGCCGTAATCAGCCTCCGCAAGTTCATCGATCAAACTCCGCAATTCTTCATCAGAGAATCTTCCGGCCTGCTGGGCTGCAAGCTTGACCCGATATGGATGGACTTTAAGCGTTCCTGCAATCTGCTTTTGTCCGTAACCGGCTTTCAGCAAATCTTTCACGTGCAGATAGAGGCGGAACTGGCCAGCCAGTACAGACAGGATTTTCAGGGGCTCTTCTTTCTGCCTGAGCAGGTCATAATAAATCCTCATCGCTTTTTCAACGTTTTTCCCGATCACTCCGTCAATCAGCGCAAAAATATTTTGTTCAAGTGTTCTTGCTGCCAGCATTTCAACCGTTTCGGCTGTAATTTCACCGCCTTCTCCGGCATACAGCGCCATTTTATCCAATTCACTTGAAAGCAGCATCAGGTCTGTATCGGCTGTTTGCAGCAAAAGCCCTTTTGCCTGCGGTGAGATCGCTACGCCATGTTCAGCCGCTCTTGTATCGACCCATTTTTCTGTGAAACGCGGGTCTGCTTTGGACGCCTCAAGGACATCACCATTCTTTTTAAGCAGCTTAACGATTTTTTTCCTTTCATCGAGCTTCTCGTACGGAGCAATAATTACAAGGACCGTATCCGGGGAAGGATCGTGTAAATACCGTTCCAGCACTTTCAAATTGTGGTCCATTTTCGACTTGTCTTTCTGTGATGTGAGAAAAATCGGATTTGTAATCAAAACGACCCGTTTTTCTCCGATAAAGGGAAGTGTTTCCGCTTCTTCAATGGCTGCCTCAACCGGGGTTTCTTCCATGTCAGCAGCTGACAAATTAAAGTCCTGTTCCTCCTCGGATAAGACCGCGTTTATAATTTTATGCTTTGTTTCATCGATAAGGAATGACTCCGTTCCATGCAGCAAGTACAGCGGTGAAATGTCCCGCTGTTTCAGTTTTTTATGTAGTTCCAGCATAACTGTTCCCCCGCGATTAGATGTCTTAACAGTTATCGTAGACCGTACAATACGTTTTGGCAAGGGCAAAATATACATAAAAGGGAGCGAACAACCGAGGAAGCCCGCTCCCCCTTTATGATAAACGCCGGACCAAAAAGGCCTAGGATACTTTTTAGCCGGCGGTATCGCTTTTGTATTGCTTAGATTGCCCGTTACACGGTAAACTATAGATAACAACTCCTGTAAACAAAGGAAAAAGGAATAGAATGAGTAGATTTTTTTCGGGTTATTCCGTATACTAATGAATGAAGTAGGAGGGGTAATTGTGAACAAATTTGAAGAGACAGTGCAAAGTCAGCGTAATGACCTAATTGACTCTGGAGTAGGCTTTATCGTTACCTTTGGTTTTTTTGCTACAATTTTTATCATCGCCACAGTCGTTAAATACTTTGGTGCATAAACCGGAGGAACCGGTAAAACACAGTAATACATACGTTACTGTAGCCAGGCTGCATTTTGCAGCCTGTTTTTCGTTGTTCAAGTTTTTTTAGGGATCATTTGTTTAATCCACAATATGCATCGGCAGGAAAAAGGTTCCTTTATTGCTTTTAAATCGGTAATGGACGGCACCTTGCTCATCTGTACGGAAGACCAGCGTCCCCATTGAAGAAAAACGGTCAAGCACTTCATCATGCGGATGACCGAAACGATTTTCGTTCCCTGCTGATATAACAGCAATTTTCGGATTGACCTTTTTCAGGAAAGCTTCTGAAGATGAAGTTTTACTGCCATGGTGTCCCGCCTTCAAAATATCTGCCCGCAATGAAGGCTTGGCACGGATCAGTGCAGACTCCCCTTCCTTCTCCAGATCCCCTGTGAACAGCCATGACTTGCCGCCAAGCAGAGCATGAACCGCAATGGAGCGGTTATTTTCATTCAAGTGTCCGCTTGCAGGTGAGTAATAGGCGCTGACCGGATGAGCGTTTGTCCCGATTTCGACTGTCCCATCCACCCCATAGACCTGAATGCCCTTTTCATGTGCAGATTTGATGACCTTCGTCAGCATTGCATTCCTTCTTGCCCCGCTCCCTATCAAGATGTTTTTCACATTCATATTCCGTACGACCGCTTCCGCGCCTCCGATATGGTCGATATCCGAATGGGTAAGGACCAGATAATCGATCTTTTTTATCCCTTTCGCCTTTAAGAGCGGCACTACAATGTCAGCACCGGGATCAAAATTGCTGCGCCGTTCGGCCCACTCGGGCACCTCAAACCGAAGAACACCTCCCGTATCAATCAAAATATTCATTTCTGAATGGGGAAGCGTGATAAAAGTGCTGTCTCCCTGTCCGACATCAATAAAAACAACTTCGCCTTCCCCGCTGAAAACCGGTAAATAATAAATAATAGACCACCAGGACAGGAAAAGAACAGTCCCATACATGACCTTTTTTGTTTCAAATAAAATGAATACTGTAGCGGTTATACATATTGCCGCTCCGGCAATGTATTTATCGGACTTGCCAAATACAAGCAAGCCAAAGTCAAGTCCTGCGACTACTTGTAATAATTTGGATGAAAGCGCCAAAATGGAGGACAGCAGCCGCTCGAAGACATCAAACAGCACCGGCACCTGCATTGAGAGTACAGCCGCGTTGGCCAGCGGCAAAACTGCGAACATAATGACAGGAACAAATATCAGATTTACCGGGATTGATAACAGTGAGAATTGATAAAAGTGATACAGAAGAACTGGAAGTGAGGAAGCCTGTGCGATCATCGTCACGAGTATGAGCTGAACGCCCGCCGATGAACCCTTCTTAAGAATCGGGGAAGAAAATATGAGGGCATAACTGACGAGGAAGGAAAGCTGGAAGCCTGCTTCATATAAATAGTAAGGATGTAGCAAAACCATAAACATAAAGATGAGGCTGATACCATCAGAAGCCGCCATCCTTCTCCGCATAAGCGTGGAAACGAGGACAGCAGCAGACATTCCGGCAGCCCGCAAAACAGCGGGGGACCCTCCGGTAATGATTGCATATACGCCAAGGGCCGCAATCAGTGATACAGCCGTTTTTTCCCTTGTAACTCCCATGCGGATCATAGTGAAATACAGCAAAGAAACGATGCTCCCCACATGAAGGCCAGATATGACCAGCAAGTGCATGATGCCGAGCTTTTGATAAGAGTGGTATAAATCATCATCAATTAATGAACGTTCACCGAGTACAAGCGCCTGGACAACCCCTTCATCGCCTTTATTGAAGTTATGGGCGATCTCATCAAGTATCGTGCCGCGAAAGCGGATGACGGCTCCTATACCATCCCTGCTCGCTTTCAGGCAATCGGAAGGATTCAGCCGCTCTGTTTCGGCGATCCAGTGGATTTTGCGATGTTTCAAATACTTGGCGTAGTCAAAAGAATGTTCGTTGCGTGGGTTGTCAGATTTCACAAGTTTTGCCGTGAAAGAACATCCGTCACCGTATGAAAGTTCCGACCACATTTTCTTTTCTTGTTCAGTCCGGATCCGGTGTTTCACGATTACCTTTTCATAGCCAGTAACGGATAAAGAAAACATCAGCCGGTCACCATCGATTTCGGGAAGTGAAGAGACTGTGCCTGTAAACTGGTTAGTTTCAAGAGAAAGCGCCGTTACATTATGAGACGCGGTTATTGAGGAGGTGACCAAAAACAACAGGAAAGCGGAGAATGCCGCGAGCGTCAGTGTCCTGCCTTCTTTCCAGAAAAGATAAAAGAAAAAACCGGCTGAACTTATTAGAACCGGTAAAGAAAAAGAAAGGGAGGCAAGAATGCCGGCAGCGGCAGCCGCCGCTATGTATATGGTTTTTCCGCGCAATACTTTCTTAAGCCTCCATATTATTTTTTATACAGCTTCTCCGCTTCCTGGCGCAGCGCCGCAAGCTCCGCTTCCGGCATGCCTTTTTCCGCAAGCTTTTCCAGCAGCTTCCCTGTCAGGCTGTGCTTATGCTCCTCATTTAAGTCTGTCACAGCGTCAACAGGTGCCACCTCGACTTTTTGTACGAAAACCCCCGCTTGCTGCAGCATTTCTTCCGCGTACGGGTGATTTTTATAATCTTTTGCATAATGAAGAGCCTTTATGCCTGACTGTATCAGTGCTTTTGTGCAGTGGATGCACGGAAAATGGGTCACATAAATTTCTGCTCCCTCCGTTGGCACCCCGAATTTCGCGCATTGCAAAAGCGCATTGACTTCTGCGTGGATGGTCCGGACGCAATGCTCATCAATGACATAACATCCTTCATCGATACAGTGGGTGCCTCCTGAAATCGAACCGTTATACCCGCCTGCAATTATCCGTTTATCTCTCACGATAGTCGCTCCGACAGCCAACCGCGTGCAGGTGCTCCTTTGTGAAAGCAAGTGGCTTTGTGACATGAAATATTGATCCCAGGAAATTCGATTACTTGTCGTCATGCTGTCCCCTCCGTTACTTTCTCTTTAGCCAGTGTACCTGCTCTTTTTAAAATGAGTCAACACCATATCATGGCACCTCGATATAACCATCCATGTTTTCCAGTGACTTTTCACCGATACCGCTTACTTCAAGGAGGTCTTCAGCCGTTTCAAACGGGCCGTTTTTTTCTCTGTACTCCAGAATCATTTTTGCTTTGGAAGGGCCGACTCCCGGTATTGTTTGCAATTGTTCCGCATTTGCCATGTTGATGTTCACTTTGCCGGAACTGTCAGCAGCGGATGAGTCTGTGCTGCCCCCGGAGTGTTCACCTGTTTTCGGGATCACGATCATCATTCCGTCAATGGCCTTTGATGCAAGGTTGACCTGCGTCTGGTCTGCATCTGCAGTCAATCCGCCGGCCTTATTAACAGCGTCTTCCACCCTGTCCCCTTCCATAAGCCGGTAAACGCCAGGATTCTTGACTTCACCTTTTATATCAATGACTACCGGATTTGCCGGTTTTTCCGGGTTTTCAGTGATACTGCCTGTGCCGCCGGCTTGAAGCAATACCTCCGCATCTTTTAGACTCGAGCTTCCTGCCTCGGATTCTGCTCCTTTTTCTTTGAGCAGATGCCAGGATAAAAAAGCCAATAAAATGATCCCTGCGAGGCCGGCAAGCATCCATTCTTTCCTTGATAGTGACATGTTTCAACCTCCAGTCGGTTTTGTTTCACACATAATTGGCAGTCCCTGTTCATAAGCTGTAGGAGAGATGGCGTTTAAAGGAGAGGATGGTATGTTGAAAATCGGTATTATCGGGACCGGGAACATGGGCAGCATTCTGGCCGAAGCAATGATTGAATCGCAAGCCATTCCCCCTTCCCACATCACTGTAACGAACCGGACGCTAAGCAAGGCCCGCTCATTGCAGCGGTCTTTTCCAGATATCAAGGTTGCAGCGAATGCACAGGAAACGGCTCTGAATTGCGACTTCGTTTTCATATGCGTGAAGCCGAAAGACATTTTTCCGCTTCTACAGCAAATCAAGCCAGCTCTTTCGCGGGATTCGTGTCTTGTTTCCATTACAAGCCCGGTGAGCATCGAACAGCTTGAGTCAGCGGTCCCAACGCAGGTAGCCCGCGTAATTCCGAGCATCACCAACAGAGCACTTAGCGGCGTTTCCCTCGTTACATTCGGCCACGAGATGAGAGAGAGCCGCAAACAAGAATTATGGAAAATGCTCGAACAATTTTCCCTGCCGGTTGTGATCCAGGAAGACGTGACACGGGCAGCCTCAGATATTGTGAGCTGCGGGCCCGCATTCATAAGCTATTTGCTGCAGCGGTTCATAGACGCGGGGGTAAAAGAGACAAAAATCACCAGGGAACAGGCTACAACCCTGATGGAACAAATGATGATCGGATTCGGCAAACTGATGGAAAAAGAAATTTTCACCCTCGAAACATTACAGGAGAAAGTATGTGTCAAAGGAGGGGTGACAGGAGAAGGAATCGAAGTACTGAAAGAAGAGGTGGGCCCTGTATTTGAACACTTATTTCAGCGAACTCATGCCAAATACGAACGGGACAAAGAAGAGACCAAATCACAGTTCGGTATATACTGACTTCAACACACATGATCGAAAATCCGCTAATTTCCTAAATCATTTTCGTTATCCGGCCATCTGCACAAAATACAGGCAAAAGAACAGGGCCAGTACTGTTCCTTCGCATAAAGAAATCTCACCGGCCGGCTGTATTTAAATTGGCAGCTGCATTGCAGCACTCCTTTGCTGACAATTTATACTTTCCTATATGGCAAAAAAAGGAACCCGGCGGTACATGTGCCGCTGGGTTCTTCCTGTCAGACGATTGGTTTTTGTGCAGTGAAGAATAACCTTTCGGCCTGTCCAGGCCCGCTGTCCGCCTCCGTTTCAGAAGATATTTCTCCGAACCCTGCTTCTTCAAGCCATTTGACATAATGATCTTCTGGAAAAGTGCGCTGATAATGAATTTCGTCGAACCGTTTATAAAGTCCGGGACTGCCTTTCTGTTTACAGTAAAACGTCAGCTCATGTTCGACACTGTCCGGCTCGTCTCCAGGGAAACTGTTCCAAATATACGAGACTTCTTCATCACTGTCGGCAAACGTCGCATTCATGAAAATGTGATTGATTTTGTAAATGGTATGCACATCAAACATGAGGATGCCGCCTGGTTTGAGGGCTTCAAAAGCATTTATGAATACATTCCGGACAGAACTGCCGTTTTCCAGATAATTCAGGGAATCAATAAAACAGCCAATCATGTCAAAATCCCCGAGTCCCTCAAATGCTGTCATATCCTGTTCATAAAGCGGAAGTGTTATGCCTGCTTCCGCTGCTTTGCGGCTCGCGGCGGCAAGCATTTCCGGAGAAATGTCGAGCCCTTCCACTTCCAGTCCTGATTCGGCAAGGCCGATTGCAAGAGTGCCGGTCCCGCAGGCAAGGTCAAGCATTCGCTTTCCCCCCACTCCGTAATGCCCCGCTGTCTTCAACACAAAATCAACCCACTTCTCATAGGGAACGTCTTCCATCAAGTAATCATAATAGTATGCAAAATGTTCATACGCCATATTCATATTCCTCCATCCTAACACAGCTACTGAAAAAAGGGTCCATCACGAGAATGATGGACCCTGCAATCAGTTTATCATGAAGATATTTCTTCAAGAATGTCGATGCGCCTGGCGTCGCCCCAGAGCCGTTCAAGATTATAATAATTCCGTTCGTCTTTATGGAAAATGTGGACGACAACACCTTTTAGGTCAACCAGAACCCAGCGCCCGGAGTCAAAACCTTCAAGCCGCTCGATTCCGATGCCGTTTTCGCTCGCTGTATCTTTGACTTCTCTCGCAATCGCCTGGACCTGCTTTTCTGAGTTACCGTGGCAAATCAAAAAATAGTCTGCTACGAGGGAAACGCCTTTCATATCAAGGGCAATAATATCTTCCGCCCTTTTATCATCCGCGGCTTTTGCAGCCACATGTAAAACTTCACGTTCTGTCACTATGCATCCCTCCTGCTTCTTTCTGTTTTATTTTTCTTCATTACAAGGTCGTTGTATGCATCAACCGTATCGGGAAAAACCGGCTGGCCTTTACTCATAATAAATTGAATCGTATTTTTAAGCGCCAGGATGACAGCATCATCAAGACTTTGTTCCGCCAGACTCCTCACTTCATTCACACCCGGAAAGCTGCGGCCCGGCTCGATATAATCAGCAAGGAAAATCACTTTATCCAGGGCAGTCATACCGGCTTTCCCTGTCGTATGCCAGCGGATTGCAGACAGGATATCAGCGTCCTCCAGTCCCGTTTCCTCACGGACGAGCACTGCACCGGCAGGAGCATGCCACAGTTCATGGTGGTACTCAAGAAGCCTGTCATCCATTCCGTTTTCCTTAATGATCCGTTTCATTTCTGATTTGTCCCTGAACTTGGCGTAATCATGGAAAATGGCGGCAAGTTCGGCTTCCTTTTCATCTACATCATTACGCCCGGCCAGGCGAACCGCAGTTTCTGCAACGCCAAGTGTATGCCGATAGCGCTTTTCTGTAAGTTGTCCTTTTACGAGATCAAGTGCTTTCTCTTTTTGCATACAGCCCATTCTCCTCGATATATAATCTGACTTCATCGGGCAGGTAATAGCGGACATTGCCGCCTGTTGCAATGCGCTCCCGTAAAAAAGATGATGAAACATCAAACTCGCGTACTTCCACTTCTGCGATGGGATACTCTGTCTCAAGTGAATAACCGGGCCGTTTCACACCTGCGAACGTCACATAGCGAAGAAGATCGTCAATATTTTTCCACTTCGGCAAATATTCGACCATGTCGGACCCGATAATGAAATAAAATACGGCATCCTTTTCCTTGTCAGTGATAAGTCTGATTGTGTCGATCGTATAGCTTGGGCCTGTCCGCCGAAGTTCAACATCATTCAGTTTGAAAGCATCATTTCCAGAAATGGCGCACCTCGTCATTTCGAGACGATCCCCTGCTGTGGAATCACTTTCCTTCTCTTTATGAGGAGGCACATTCGATGGCATGAACCATACTTCATCAAGCGATAATTGATGATAAGCCTCCTGTGCGATTAACAGATGCCCGTAATGGGGAGGATCGAATGTACCGCCGAGAATTCCAATGTTCTTCATGATAATGCTCCTTTGTCTACGGCAGTTCGATTTGCTTTTTGTTTTCCGACTCTTTATATAAAACAATTGTATTTCCGATAACCTGAACAAGTTCGGCAGATGCCCCTTCTGACAGAAGCTCTGCTACTTCTTGTTTATCCTGTTCACAGTTCTGCAAAACACTGACCTTGATCAATTCCCTTGCCTCCAGTGCATCTTTGACCTGCTGGATAAGGTTTTCATTCACTCCGCCTTTTCCGACCTGAAAAATCGGATTCAAATGATGGGCTTTTGAACGCAAAAAACGTTTTTGTTTCCCAGTCAGCATATCTTTTTCCTCCTATATAAGAATGATTTAATTTTGTTCAACCGGTCACGTCGGCCATTTATTGTCCATGGCTGCCATTCATTTCCTCAAGGACGGTCCTTTTCATCGCCTCAAAATCCGGAATCCTGCCTGTCCACCGCTCAAAGGCAAGCGCACCCTGACCAGCAAACATTCCGATCCCGGTATGGATAACAGCCCCTTTTTTGCGGCTTTGCTGCAGAAATTCCGTTTCAAGCGGGTTATAAACAATATCGCTTGCAATTGCGCCCGGCTTTATGTTTTCAACCTTAATCGGGGATTGTTCGATATTCGGCGACATGCCGACGGGTGTCGTATTGACGATAAGGTCATAGTCACCGAGACGCTGCTCCGCTTCAGGCAGGGACAGCACCTTGCAGGCGCCCTGGGACAACGCGCGCACAAGGGCCCGGGCCTTCTCCAGTGACCTGTTGGCAATGTCGACCCGTCCTGCTCCGCCTTCAAGCAGGGTCACAAGCAATGCCCGGGCAGCGCCGCCCGCTCCGATGACGAGGAGCTTCTTCCCTTTCAAGCTGATTCCGGTTTCTTTTTCAAGTGATAAAAGATAGCCTTTACCATCCGTATTATAGCCAACCAGCTTGCCGCTTTCGTTTACCACTGTGTTGACAGCACCGATTCGCATCGCTTCATCTGATACTTCATCCAAATATTCCATGACAGCGACTTTGTGAGGAATCGTGACATTGAAACCTTTAAAGCCCAGGGCCTTCATCCCGCTCACCGCTCCGGAGAGCATTTCGTCCGGCACCTGAAAAGCATGGTAGGAAAAAGGCAGGCCGAGCGATTCGAATTGGACATTATGCATTTGCGGGGATTTTGAATGCGCCACCGGATCCCCGATTAACCCTATCAGTCTTTTCATCTCGATTCCCCCGATCAAATCAGTGACTGGCGGATTGATACAGTTACCCCTTTAGGTGCGTATGCCGCTATTTTGATGCCCGGATCATTGACTGTCACCCAACCGAGACCTGAAAATACGATGTCTGTCTTCCCTTCCCGGATGGAAAATTCGTGTTTCACCAGCTCCGGAAGTTCCGCGGTTCCTTCGCTCCTCGGGGGGCTTAACAGTTCGCCAGCATGTTCACGGTACAAATCATCGGCCTTTTCCAGTTTTGTCCGATGGATGTTCAGCTCATTAGACAGATACACCGTGAATGAAGACCTGTCCCCTTTGACGAAATCAAAGCGGGCCAGTCCGCCAAAAAAGAGGGTCTGCCCATCATTAAGCTGGTAAATCCGGGGTTTAATCTCTTTCTTGGGCGTGATTGTTTTCAAGTCTTTATCATCAACATAGTGCGCCATCTGGTGATGATTGATAATACCCGGCGTATCGTAAAGCGACGTGCCGTCGTCAAGCGGTATTCCGATCAGACCGAGCGTCGTTCCCGGAAAGTGTGATGTCGTAATGACATCTTCATTTTCACCCGTGTACATTTTGATGATTCGGTTGATGAATGTGGACTTGCCCACATTTGTGCTCCCAACGATATAGACATCGCGGCCATCCCTGTAATGCTCGATCGCCTCGGCGGCTTTTTCGATGCCATGCCCTTTCTCTGCGCTGATCAGATGGATATCAACCGGCTTTAGACCGAGTTCCTTCGCCAGACGCTCCATCCAGTTAATGAGTTTATTCCGCTTTACGGATTTAGGGAGCAGGTCGGCTTTATTGCCGATCAATAAAACCGGGTTTCCGCCGGCAAACCTGTGCAGGCCCGGCAGCCAGCTGCCGTTGAAATCAAAAATATCGACAAGCTTCACAATCAAGGCATCCGTTTGGCCAAGCCCGTTTAAAATTTTCAGGAAATCATCATCAGTAAGAGGAACATCCTGGATTTCATTATAATGCTTGAGCCTGAAGCAGCGCTGGCAAATCACCTGCTCCCGTTCAAGGGCTGAAGGCGGGGCATAGCCAGGCGCTTTTTTGTCTTCCGTCTGAATGGCGATACCACATCCGATACATGTCTCTTGCTCGTGTTCAGTCACTTTTTTTCCTCCCAATAAATCATTCCTTTTTTCCTCATCCATGACAAAATGGTACTTTCAACTTTACGGTTGAATTTCGTAAAAAAGCCATCCGACTGCGCAACGGGTACAACAAGGATGGAATGAAGGCCGATACTGTTGGCACCGAGGACATCAGTAAGCAGCTGGTCGCCGATGACGACAACTTCATCTTTTGAAAGCTTCATATCTTTCAGGGCCTGATTAAAAGCCTTGCTCATAGGTTTCTGAGCTCTATAGATAAAAGGGAGGCCGAGCGGTTCAGAAAACGCGGTGACCCTTTGTTTATCATTGTTTGAAATGATTGTCACAACAATCCCGTTTTCTTCGAGTGTTTTGAACCACCTGATCAGTTCGGGGGTTGCATAGGGCTCGTCCCATGCGACCAGGGTATTGTCAAGATCGGTAATGACTCCTTTGACCCCCCGCTCCTTCAGTTTAGCCGGGGTGATTTCATATACAGAACGAACATGCTCGTTCGGCAAAAATTTAGTAAGCAACCTATAACACCTCATCAATGCGTTTATTCACAGCTTTTTATCTTACTTATCATATCGAAATAAACACACACTTTCAAAACAAACTTGCTTAATATCCCCCTGTCCTTTTTTTCAAAATGATCAGAAAATATTTCGACAAAATTCCTCGACACGTTTCTGTGAATAACTTTATTCACATTATCCCATATGGTATATAAGGAATTCCGATGTTTGTGCACAAGTTAACCACAGGTTATCCACCGCTGCTTGTGGATAATAGGAACGATTGTTCTCTTTCGGCTTTCATGATACAGTAAAACTAGCTCATACATAACCTATAATCTTATGTCTGGATAAATGAAACATTCCTATAACTTGCCAAGGAGGTGAAGCCATACGGCGTTCCGATGAAAAACCTATCTGATGACCTGCTGATCGAATCTTACCTGAAAGCCGTTGAGCTTCAATTGAGCCGTGATTTCATTTCTTTGATCAAGTCCGAAATAGACAGAAGAGCGTTGACAAGCCGAATCCGAGTCTCATCCTAAAATCAACTATAATAAGCAGCCCTGTTTCCGTAAAGGCATACGGTAAACAGGGCTTTTTCTTTACATTTGGCTTCCCTGCATGGATTGAAAGAGATCCTGCAGGGAAGGTGCTGACCTGATATCCGTAGTAAAAGAGTTGATATCCTTGTTAACGGGTAACCCGTCTTTATAACAACAAGACCAAATGGACAGCAACGTTTAACTTCAGCCGCCTATACTGCAGTATAGACGTTTACGGCCTCCCAAACATTCAATTTTGTTTCCGAGGGAACCTGGAAATTCCCTGTCTCTTTACTGTAAAAGCCAGCAGAAAAATCAAACATTTGCTGCTATTGGCCGAAAAGTTCTCCTGCCGGACTGTTTTTTTCGGCGGCCTTTTCAAGAAATGACTTCCATGTTTCCATCCATTCCTCATCAATAAGGCCGCCATTCTTTTTTTTCCACAGCCGTTTCGCTGTTCTGTACATGCCGGGATCGGTTATGACTTTGACTGTCGGCGTATTTTCAAGAAGCGGTTTTATATCATTTATGAGCGCATTTTCGTTTTTCCGCAAATAGGGGGCCGGTCTGACAGCAATAATATGTTCATTGTTATGGGTAAGGACCACCGCTTCCCGCACACCTTCCAGGCTGGAGATCTTTGCTGTCATTTTCTTTACGATATCAGCAGAGGTTGCAGCACCTATTTCATTCAGATTGGTATGGGCCCGGTAATACTCCCTCGGGGTAAACGGCTCAACATTTCCTTTTTCATATACCGATACCCCGTCTGTGCAGCCTGTCAAAACAGTTGCAAGAGCTATGGATAAAATGCATGATTTTCCATTCATTTTTCTAGCACCTCCGCTAACAGTTTGCCACTCTCTTCCAGACGCTATGCACTGTCCGGCTTTTTTAACATTTGAAGTTGAACATGGGGGCAATAAACGTTTACAATTAGGAAGGACTCGTTTTACCGCACTAAATCAAGTTTGTTTATATTGAAGGAAAATTGCTATCCAAGGAGGAAAAATCTTTCATGCTTCACATCGCTGTTCTTTTGCCGCTGCTGTTTGCCGTTTTTGTTCCGGCTATTTACAGAAACGTTAAACGGCTGCACACAGGATGGTTTGTCCTTGCTATACCTGTCATCCTGTTTGCCTATCTGATCACATACTTGCCTAAAGTGTGGGAAAAGCCGCTGCTGTTCCAGCAGGAATGGATACCCTCGCTTGGTATTAACTACAATTTATATGTGGACGGGCTCAGCCTTCTGTTCGGGCTCCTCATAACCGGAATCGGCTCGCTCGTCGTTCTTTACTCCGTGTATTACCTTGACGAAAAAGAAAAGCTTGGGCATTTTTATGTATACCTGCTTTTGTTCATGACCGCCATGCTTGGGGTCGTCTTTTCTGACAACCTGTTCGTCCTTTATACGTTCTGGGAATTCACCAGCCTGTCTTCCTTCCTGTTGATCGGTTACTGGAATCATCGGGAGAGATCCAGGTATGGTGCGCAAAAATCCCTTGTCATCACTGTCCTGGGCGGCCTGGCGCTGCTCGGGGGCTTCATCCTGCTTGCTGTCATGGCTGACAGCACGAGTATCCGCGGCATCATCGCGAATAAGGATGCAGTATTGGCGAGCCCGTACTTTACGGCAGCTCTGATGCTTGTACTGACAGGCGCATTCGCAAAATCAGCCCAGTTCCCGTTCCATACATGGCTGCCGGATGCTATGGAAGCCCCTACCCCTGTCAGTGCTTACCTGCACTCGGCGACGATGGTTAAGGCTGGCATTTATCTGGTTGCGCGGATTTCACTGATTTTTGCCGGAACCGACTTGTTTTTCATCCTCGTATCCGGATTCGGATTGCTGACACTGATCTGGGGTTCTTACATGGCCGTCAGACAAACGGATTTGAAAGCCATTTTGGCTTATTCGACAATCAGCCAGCTTGGCATGATCATGTCGATGCTCGGTTTCGGAACCGGTACGGCAGTACTTGCCGCCATCTTCCACATTTTCAACCATGCGACCTTTAAAGGGAGCCTGTTCATGGTGGCGGGCATCGTTGACCATGAAACCGGGACACGTGATATCCGCCGCCTCGGCGGGCTCATGACATTCATGCCGATTACGGCGACACTCGCTTTTTTTGGCACGTTTTCGATGGCGGGCGTACCGCTTCCTGTATTTAATGGCTTTCTAAGTAAAGAGATGTTCTTCGATGCCTCGCTGGAAGTCGGTCATGGTGCAGGTTCTGCACTTGTTCACAGCCTTGCGCCGGTTATTCCGTACCTTGCCGTATTCGGAAGCATCTTTACATTCGTATATTCAATGCTGCTGTTCTTCGGCACATTCAGGGGTGAGGCGAAGCTTGACCAGCTTGAGAAAAGCCCGCATGAGCCTCCGCTCGGCATGCTGATTTCACCGATCGTGCTAGTCACCTTCGTTATCTTGATCGGCATCATGCCGAACTTGATCAACGAGCCGCTGCTGGCCCCGGCCGTTGCCGCCGTGACAGGTGAAATACCGCACACCCATCTTGCATTCTGGCATGGGTTCAATACCCCGCTGTATATGTCTCTGACAGTGCTTGCGCTTGGAACACTCCTTTATCTTTCAAGGGAGAAGTGGGCTCCGCTGTATAACGCATTGCCGGGTCGCTGGAGTGCGTCTAAAGTATATGATTCTTTATTGGGCGGGCTGTTCACCGGTTCGCGTAAACTCACCGGAACCTATATGACCGGATCCCTTTATCTGTATATGGCGATCATTCTGTCATTCAGCGCCGGCCTGCTCGCCTTTACGATGTGGGTTACAGGAGGGTTTTCGATTTCATTTGACGATCTTGCTCCTGTATCATGGCCGCAGGTGCTTGTCGGTATCGTCATGATCATCGCAGCTGTAGGCACAATTGTGACAACGAACCGCATCGCCGCCATCCTGATTCTTGGAATTGTAGGATACGGATTGTCACTTCTTTTCGTGTTTTTCAGGGCGCCGGACCTTGCCCTTACACAGCTGATTGTGGAAACAGTCTCGGTCGCGCTGTTCCTGCTCGCTTTTTATCATTTGCCGAACCTGGAAAAAACGAATGAAAAACCGGGCCGGAAATTGCTTAACGCGATTATCGCAATAAGTATGGGCACGATGGTTACGCTCGTAGCGATCGCTTCCCACAGTACAAAAATGTTCGATTCGATTGCGGAATACTTTGTGGAAACGTCCGTCACGCTTGGCGGCGGGCATAACATTGTCAATGTCATCCTTGTTGACATGCGCGGACTTGATACGATGCTTGAAATCACGGTACTCGGTCTGGCAGCGCTCGGAATATACGGCATGATTAAATTGCGCGGGAAAGGAGAGGAAGGATAAGATGGAAATTTTAATGTCCATCCTTGCCGGGAGCTTATTCACGGCCGGCATATATTTGCTGCTTCAAAAACAGCTTCTCAAGATTATCATTGGAACAGCCCTGCTCTCCCACGGCGCCCATTTGTTTATCCTGACGATGGGCAAACTCGAGCGCGGCGCGCCACCGATTATCCATGGGCACGGAGGCGGGCCATATACCGATCCCCTCCCGCAGGCACTGATTCTGACTTCAATTGTTATCAGCTTCGGTGTTACGAGTTTTTTACTCGTGCTTGCGTACAGGGCTTACCGCACCAATCATACAGATAATATGGAAAAACTGAGAGGTACTGACAATGAGTAACTTAGCGATATTGCCGATATTAATCCCATTTGTTACAGCAATCGCAGCAGCGTTTTTTCATAAGAACCTTCCCCTGACAAGATGGATCACCGGCATTATGGTTTTTGTGAACCTGGCTGTTACGCTGTACGTTACAACCGTCGCCTTCAGCCAGGGGGCTATCGTCCTTGAGACCGGCGGCTGGGCTGCACCATATGGAATCATCCTTGTCGCAGACAAGCTGGCGATGACTCTAGTCACAACAACGAATATCATCGCTGTTGCCGCATTCTTTTTTGCAAAGGTGTCACTTGATGAACAGCGGCAGCACTTTTATTTCTATACGTTTTTCCAGCTTTTGATTGCAGGTGTCAGCGGCGCCTTCATCACAGGTGACTTGTTTAACCTGTTCGTATTTTTTGAAGTGCTCCTAATGGCTTCTTACGGCCTTATTGTTCTAGGCGGAACAAAAGAACAGTTCCGGGAGTCACTGAAATACGTTTTGATCAACCTATTTTCTTCCATTTTGTTTGTAACAACTGTCGCCTTCTTATATTCCGTTACCGGAACGGTGAATATGGCGCACCTGGCCGAGCGTATCGGAGAAGTCGAACAGACAGGTGTCTTGACAACAATCGCAGTCTTGCTGTTCCTTGTATTCGCTACAAAAGGAGCCTTATTTCCGCTCTTTTTCTGGATGCCGAGGTCCTATGCGGTGCCAAGCCCTGTCATTTCCGCCCTGTTCGGAGCGCTTTTGACCAAAGTCGGCGTATACTCCATTTTAAGAGTGTTTACGCTCATATTTGTTTACAATCTCGACTTTACGCATAACCTTTTTATCATACTGGCAGGAATCACGATGCTGATCGGCGTGGTCGGCGCCCTTTCCACAAACGATGTCAAATTGATCATTGCCTACAATATCATTCCTGCAGTCGGCTATATGATGATGGGAATCGGCATTTTCAGCGATTCTTCCATTGCCGGCACGGTCTATTACCTTGTTCATGACATGATCGTCAAAGGGGCTTTATTTCTCCTGGTCGGCGCCATTGTGATTGCTGCCGGAACAAGCGACTTAAGGAAGATGGGCGGCTTGATCCATTCCTATCCGCTGCTTGGCTGGCTGTTTTTACTTGCTTCCATCACAGTTGCAGGACTGCCGCCTTTCTCAGGCTTCATCGGAAAACTGCTCCTGCTTCAAGGCGGTATGGAAAATGGAAACTTTGTCATAGTCGGAATCGGTTTGCTGACAAGCCTGCTGATTTTGATTTCAGTAATTCGCATCTTTATTAACGGGTTCTGGGGAGAACCAAAAGAATACAAGCCGGCACGTTCAATCGGCGGACTGATTGCACCGGCTGGATTTCTCCTTGCATTTTCTGTTCTGCTGGGGATAGGTGCTGAATGGTTTTACCCGTATATCCAAAGCGTCGCCGACTCACTTATAGATCCTTCCGTATATATTAATACGGTGTTAAAGGAGTAGATGATATGCCAGCCCAAATATTGATTAATATTGTTGTTGCGTTTATCTGGATGTTTTTGAATGAATCCTATTCGTTCGTTGATTTTTTTCTTGGTTTTCTAATCGGGATTTTCCTGCTCTATATGCTGCGGCGGTTTATTCCTGATGCGTTTTATATGGAGCGGGTAGTGGCTGCAATAAAACTGGTGCTCCTGTTTATAAAAGAGCTGCTGTATGCGAACTGGGATATCGTTAAGATCGTGTACCGCCCGAAACTCGATGTGGAACCAGGCATATTCGCCCTGCCGACGACACTTAAAAGCAACTGGGAAATTACGCTGCTTGCCAACTTGATCACGCTGACCCCGGGGACACTTTCGGTTTTTGTATCAAATGACAACAGCAAACTGTACATTCACGCGATGGACCTTCCCGATGTGGAAGAAGGCATTAATTCAATTAAAAATACGTTTGAAAAAGCGATTCGGGAGGTGACGCGATAATGCACGGCCTTCTTGAAACCGTGACTGTCATCTGCATGGTGGTTACAGCCGTATCCATTGTCATGCTCCTCTACCGTGCCATCAAGGGGCCCACAAATCCGGATAGGGCTGTGGCGCTTGATACGATCGGAGTCAATCTTATTGCGATGACCGGACTTTTGGCCATATACATTGTGACGATAGAGTTCAACGATGTCATTCTGTTGCTTGGTATCCTCACTTTCATCGGTACGGTCGCGATCGCAAAATTTTTGGAAAAGGGTGTTATCATTGATCGAAGTCGTAATTAGCATTCTCCTCATCATCGGCACCTTTTTTATTTTCTCCGGATCACTCGGTATCCTGCGTTTTCCGGATGTGTATACCAGGCTTCATGCAGCGACCAAGAGTGCAACACTGGGTGTCAGCGGCGTGCTTATCGCTGCCTTCCTGTTTTTCATTTTTGAAGAGGGCATTGTGAGCGGAAAACTCATTCTTGGAATTATATTTGTCCTTCTGACTGCACCGGTCGGCGGCCACATGATTTCAAGGGCTGCGTACCGAACCGGTGTCGAGTTATGGCAAAAAAGCGGACATGACGAGCTGGTTGCTGAAATAGAAAAAGAAATAGAAAGAAATGATATGAAAAAAGAGTAAGTTTTTCGGATGCAAATCAATCACTTAGAAATCACAACAGCCTTCGCAGCTTTAATCACACAAATTTTACACTATATTGCAAATTAAAAGGAGCTTGAAAAACCAAGCTCCTTTTATTATTTATAAATTTGCCGTTATTCAACAATCGCACCTTTTAAAGGGATAGATGTTTCTGTGAAAATGAAAACAGCCTATTCTGAATCCTGCCCGGATGCTGAATACTTTCAGATAAGGAAGCCGATAGTTTGTCCTGCTTTCACTTCTTTCACTTCTTGCACTTCTTCTCCTGCAGCCGGTTTGAACACCCCCGGCTCAAACAGGAGGACAACCGTGGAGCCAAAGCTGAATAAAGCAAGTTCTTGCCCTTTGCCGATGTAACCATCCTGCTTAGCGGTTTGGATTGTGTTAATGTTCATTGCCCCGACTTTGACAACAGCTGCCTTTTTCTCCTGTTCTGTTTCGATTTCCGTAACAAGGCGATAATTTTTAGAAAGTGGATACTTACCGTATTTAAGCCCCAGCCTGTTGACAGGGTAAGATTTATCGCCAAGCTCAAACTGTTTCCTGATAGTACCAGAAACAGGGGAATGGATCCGATGGTAGTGAGACGGGCTTAAATAAATGATAAGATAATATCCGCCTTTATATCCGGCCGCATTTTCTTCACTTCCGAGCATCTCTGCTATCGAGTAATCGAGCCCCTTCACGGTGAAAACCGCCTCAGGACCGATCTCTCCCTGTTCTTCCAGAATGCCGTCGACCGGGCAGGCTGCAGCCGACGGATCCGGATCGGTCATACGCAGCCCCGGCTTGAGTTTTCTCGTAAAAAGTTCGTGAAGGGTCTGGTACTCCCCAACGGAATACTCCATTTCATCCGTATTGATCCGATAGGTGCGGACGAAAGACGGAACAAACGGCTTGCTGAGCTTTGATTCTGCAAAAGCCTTGATGGCAAGGGCCAAAAAGCGGCGATTGGTCAATTCAATTAAAGTTCGGTATATGGTTTTTTTCACAAATAGTCTCCCCCAGCCAAAATACTTCTTTACCTTTGGTCATATAATGAATAAAATAAGTGTAATGAAATAGTTTACATGAATCAACACATAAGGAGTGTTTTTATCATGTTTTTACAGGAAAGACTTGACCATACATTTAAAAGGCTGAAGGCACAGACGGCTAATGCCCTTACGCTGATTAATCTTTCACTCGGGGGATTCGCTGTCATCTTCATTCTTAACGATACGCTGCATATGAGCCTGATTTTCATTTTTTTGGCAGCACTGTCCGATAGATATGACGGAATGACGGCCCGCAGGCTTAATATCGTTTCCGATCTTGGAAAACAGCTTGATTCCATGGCGGATCTCGTTTCATTCGGAATTGCCCCTGCTTTCTTACTATACCAGGCTGTGCTGAATGACTTCGGCGCACCGGGCGCTTTCTTTACGGTCTTATATATCGCAATGGGTGCGCTCAGGCTAGCGAAATTCAACCTGCAGGAAAATACCGGATACTTTTCAGGCCTGCCGATCCCGGCAGCCGGCATATTGATCACCATTTCTTATCTGCTTATCAATGTCTTGCCCGGGTTTGTTTTCATGTTCCTCATTCTTGTCCTCGCCCTCCTGATGGTCAGCCCATTCAAGCTGAAAAAGATTTAAAGCTTTCCTGATGGAAAGCTTTTTGTTTTGGCTGGATTGACATTCAGTATCGGGTACCATACTCTTAATGTAAGAATATTCTAATTTTTACCGGAGGGATGGAAAGTGAACTTTTACCGTGATGATCGGCATTTGCAAGCAACTCTAAAAAGGCATCTTGATCCTGACTTTTACAGCTGGGCAGATAAGGAACTTGAAGAGTTCGGCAGCCTGTGTGCCGGGGAAATTGATCAGCGCGCAGTACATACCGACAGGGAAGGCCAGCCGAAATTGATCAAATATGACCGGATGGGGAACGACATATCCCATGTGTGGGTGAACGACGGGTACAGGGAAACAGTGCGGCAAACGTACAACCGTGGCATTGTCGGATTTGTACATAAACCTATTCCTCAGCTTGGCAGAAAAGGGAATTATATTTACTCCTATGCTCAGGGATACTTGCTTTCCATGGCAGAACCCGGCTTTTACTGCCCGGTTACGCTGTCAATGGCTACCGCTTATTTAATCGATCGTTATGCCGATCAGCCCTTGAAGAACCGTTTCCTTCCCCATGTCCTGTCAACCGGTGAAACAGAACTTTATGAGGGGGCTACATTCTTGACCGAACGGCAGGGAGGCTCAGACGTCGGAGCAAACGATACAAAAGCGGTGAAAGATGGGAACCATTACCGGCTGTACGGCGAAAAGTACTTCGCCTCAAATGCCGGCATGTGCGGTGTAGCTGCCGTCCTGGCCCGTATGGAAGATGCACCCGGCGGCACAAAAGGCCTCAGTTTATTTCTGGTCCCATGGAAAAACGAAGATGGAGCGAACAACGCCCTGTCGATCCGCCGCCTGAAAGATAAGCTTGGTGTCAGGGCTGTTCCGTCAGCTGAAGTCGTGTTCGATGGTGCAGAGGCTTATCTTATCGGTGAGGCCGACCGCGGCTTTTACTATATGATGGAAGCACTGAACCTGTCGCGTGTAAGCAATGCTGTCGCTTCGCTCGGCATAATGAGGCGGGCGTTCATCGAAGCCCGGCAATATGCGTTCGAGCGTGAAGCATTCGGAAGCAAACTTGCCGGTTATCCGATGGTTAAGCAAACACTCGTCGAGCTGACTGCCCGCCAGGAAGTGCAGACGAGTGCCGTATTCAATTTGATTTCTCTGTTCGACAGGGTGATGACAAGGCCGGATGAAGTTTCACCTGACGATAAGGCGCTGAACCGCCTGCTGATTGCCTTAACGAAAAAGAGGACGGCTGAAGAAGCGATTTCATTCTCGCATGAAGCGATTGAATTGCACGGCGGCAATGGATTTATCGAAGATTTTGTCACTCCGCGGCTCCTGAGGGATGCCCAGGTGCTTACCGTCTGGGAAGGGACAGCGAATATACTTGGGCTTGAAGTGCTGAGGCTCATTAAAAAGTATGCGGTCCACCGCACTTTTGCAAATCAAATGGAACAGGAGCTGGTCGGCCTTCCCCGCACTCTTGAGAAAGAAACAGCTCTTGTAAATACACAGCTTGAAAAGCTCCGCAAGGCCGTCTCCGCGCTTTCCAGCCAGCCGGAAGATGTGCAGACATACCATTCAAAGCGAATCGCCGATTTGATGACCGACATTTATTATGCGGTGACAGCTTTGAAGGATGCAGCTGTGATGGGAAGCAGACAGGAAATCATTGCAAAGGTCTTAATCGGTTCCTTATGGACGGAAGATATCATTGACAGCAGCCTGCTGCCGCTCCGGCACTTTGATGATATTATAAACTCCCCCGCTGCCGAAACGGTCTAAACTCTACTACAATAAAGAAAAATCGCCGATGGCGAGCCTTTAGGCGAAGACAGAGGCGTAGTTGCCCTTATCTATAATCTTAAAATTGGCCACTGCGTGGAAATACTCCCTTGCTGACAATTTATACTTTCCTATATGGGAACAAATGCGCAAGGCGCCCGCTTATGACGATAGCCGCTGGCGCCTGGAGCTGGAAGATTCTCTTCTCGCTTTTAATCCATAACGCTTACATTTTATAATTCCTTAACAATGAATAAAGGCATCCGTAGCGGATGCCTTTACCTGTATTTGTCATAGTAGTAATATCCGCCTCCCGCAACGAGCAGCAACACCAGCAAAATAACAAAAAATGCATAACCTCTCCGGGCATGATGATAAGGCGGGTAAGGCGGAAGCCCGCAGTAAGCCTGGCAGCAGCAAGCATGAACAGGTTCCGGAAAAGGGAACCCGCCCGGTCCATATGGGTGCATGGATGAACCTCCTTTGCCTGACCTTTTCTTGCCATAGCTTATGCAAAAATTTTCCCTGGTGTATGGACATTTGCCCTGTCACCGGGCCATCGTAATGCTCCTGTTTCCAGTTTTGCCGTTGTACGGGCGCCCTGACAGGATATTCTTCAATTTAAACGTGCGCACGGCGTGTTTGGACGTGCAATAGGCACGGCAATATGTCATATTCAATTCCTTTACCAAAATGATGCGATGGCTGATTTCACCTTTTTCAGAAAGATAGATGATTTCAGCAGGCATGTGCTGTTCCCGGCATCTTTCCAAAACGTTCTCCATTCCTTTCAGCCCCTTTATTGTTCCTTACTTTCATTATATACGAACGAATGTTCTTTTAACACTTTTACCCGAACATATTTTCGGGTAAACTGAATGAAACGGGGAACATTCAGGGGCCCCAGTCCAATCCATGACAATCGGAAAGGTGGCGACCGCTCGTGGTCAGATATCATATTTTATATACATGGAAACAGGCTGCACAGATCTATATTGCCGTTCTTGATTTCCATAAAGGAGCAATCGTTACATATTCGATTGATGACCTTGACACCGGAGAGCTTGAACCCGAATTGCAGCGTTACAGCCGTAAGCTGGCGGAAAAAATCAAGAGCGGCTATTGGGATTATACTCAGCTGGGCAGCAAGCGGCAATAAAATGCCTGGACACATTTGCCGAATAAGTAAAGCCCGGCTGATAAACCGGGGCGATACAGTACATCAAGACAAATGGCGCTTCTTTTTAATCTCAGGTTTCTGGTCATACCGATGCTTATAAAACTCGTGGAATAGTTTCATCAAGGCCCTTTTTTCGATTCTCGAAACATAGCTTCGTGAGATCCCAAGCTCCCTGGCAATTTCCCGCTGCGTCTTCTCTTTCTTCAAATCAAGCCCAAACCGGCCGATGATCACTTCTTTTTCGCGGTCATCTAAAATATGGATGAAGTCGTAAATCTTCCGTAATTCCATGCTCAATTGGATCGTTTCAATCAAGTCTTCCGTGTCGGCTTTCAGCACATCGATCAGCGATATTTGGTTGCCTTCCTTATCCTGCCCGATCGGATCGTGAAGGGAAATATCCTTTTTTGTTTTTTTGAGGGCACGCAAATGCATCAATATTTCGTTTTCTATACAGCGGGCCGCATATGTCGCAAGTTTAGTGCCTTTTCCCTGTGAATAACTTTCAATTGCTTTGATCAGCCCGATTGTCCCGATGGAAATCAGGTCTTCCTGGTCTTCTCCGGTATTTTCAAACTTTTTTACGATGTGCGCCACCAGGCGAAGATTATGTTCGATCAAGCGGTTCCGGGCTTCTTCATCTCCCTCGGCCATCAAGTTCAGGTATTTCTTTTCCTCCTGGTCTGATAAAGGCTGGGGAAATGCATTGTTTTTTACATATGATACGAGGAAGAACAGCTCCTTGAGAAAGTAGCTTACCGTTGCCAGAATACTGGACAAACGTTTCACCTCCACCGAGATAATTGCACATGTTACATAGCATATATATGTGCGTTTGCCCTGCTGTGTGTCTGTCCGATGGAGAAATGCGGAGAGCCCTTCCTCAGTATCGTATTCTTATGCTGGTGCATCGGCGTTAGCCAAAAATTAAAAATGGCGGCTTTTTCGACTTGATATCCCTTTTCCAATACAATTTGCGAATTTTGCACCTTAAAAAACAAAACTGTTCGTATTACCGCGACCTTTCTTTTATGGCTTCATGGTACGATCCTTCTGTTTTTTCTTCGGCTTCATCAAATGAACCGGCAAGGTATGAATTGTTCATCAGCGAGTATGTTTCGGCGATACCATCAAGAACTTCTTCAGGCCATGCGTTAGGCTGCCGATATGGAGATGGTTCGAATTTTTTGTCTTTCATGATATCCCTCCTTGTACATTCAGGTTGAAGGACGGTTAGGCCCCTCCGTTTTCTTATCTCCGTAACCTGCCTGGCGTTCTTCTGCTTGTTTAGGCTTTTTAGCTGATTTTTGCTGTTTGCCGAACATGTTTTTGTCCACTTCCACAACCTCCTTCACATTTCGCCATTATTATGGTTTGCAAATATTGTTTCATGCACGAAAATGTTTTCCAGAACCGCGCAGGAGGAAAGGGCGGCTGCTGGACGGTTGGCTCCTGCAGTGTTGTTGTAATTGGCGGCTGGAAATCTGTGCAAAACCTCCTGCCTCCTGGGTTTGAGCAGACTCTGCCGCTTTGCGGCCAAATGAAAGAGCACCCGCATCGCAGGTGCTCTTTCATTTTTTTACATATATAAATGATGTTCACATTTGTGATCGGTCATTTTTTCGGTCAACCGTTTTGCAAGCTGCCGGTCCGCGAAAGAACAATAACTTCCGCACTTTCCGGCTTTGCGCGTTTTGACAGTGATATCAAAAGCGAAAAACGTAAACGTTAACATAAATATGCCTCCTTGATTCTCTCAGCGTAATCAGTCAGTATCTCTCTCTACAGCCAGCCAAATTAGAAACGCCCTCTTCATCGGAATCATCTTAATACACTCCTCTTCTTCATATTTTAATAAATATTATAAAATTCACATTTGCGGTCGGTCATTTTTTCTGTGATCGATTTGATGCGGTTGCGGTTTTCGAATTCTTCATTTGTCAAGTGATGCTTCTGTATGGTCACTGTGACGAAAAACAGATAAATGGTCATTTGTCTCCCTCCTTGCTTCGCTTGATATCAGTCGATGTCCCTCTCTTCAGACAGCCAGATTAAAAACGCTCTCTTCATCGGAATCATGATCATCCGCTCCTTTTCTTTAGATTAATAAAGATTGTAAAACTCAAATTTTCGGTCCATCATGTCATCTGTGATCGTTTTGATGCGTTTGCGGTCTTCCAGCTCTTCATTCGTCGTCTGATGTTTGTGGATCGTAACGGTAACGAAAAGTAAATGAATGGTCATTTTAGTCCCTCCTTGTTTCATTATTTTTTATAGGCTCTGTTAAACGTTAGTGTTGATTTCCGCTGCAGGCACTCGCTTTCACCCAAGGGCACAAGTGCGACATCCGTTTCTGCTTCCCTCCGGTCGCACTCACAGTGTCTTCTTTGCACCACAGGCACAAGTGCGACATCTGTTCCTGCTTCCCTCCGGTCGCACTCACAGTGTCTTCTTTGCCGCGGGGCGGGCGCTGAGCCTCCACGTCGCTCCTGCGGGGTCTCAGCTGTCCCGCTATTCCCACAGGAGTCTCGCACCTTACACTCCAATCAACTAGTGCAAAAATCAACATTGAGCTTTAACAAAGCCTTTTTATAAAAACCGGCATGATTTAAGCCAGGTTTTAACAAAAAGCCTCTTTTCAGGCACAAAAAAGCCGCAGGCAAAGACACCTGCGGATGTTGTCAGTTTCGTAAAAAAGACATAAAAAAATCGCAGATGCCTTTATTCGGCCTGCGGCTTGGATTGATGAAGGTTTCTGGAGAAGTCCGGAAAAATCCGTTTTCTGATTACGCCATTACCTTCAGGTCGAATAAATGGTGATTTGCATATGAAGTTTTGTACGTGTTGATTGCTTTGCCTTTGATCATGTTATTCGACCTCCTTGCTCCGTAATTTTTATTCGCTCAAGGAAAGTATAACCAAAGAATTATGAAAAGTAAACGCTTTTTTATTAATTTTCTTCCAATTTGCAATTTCCCATGAAAGTACAGCTCTTTTTCGGTTTCATAGCAAAAGTGCCGGGGTTTGTACATAGATATTTACAGGGGGGATGTATATGAGTTTAACGACAGGCTTTCTGGCAATTATCGCTTCCATCTTTTTTTTCGGGATATTGATCCATTTGCAGGCCGTTTCCATTTTACAAAGATGGGTCGATCATATAAGAAGCTATACCTCCGCAGCAAGAGGTAACGCTCACGATATCATCTGGTTTGCAAAAATGGAAGAGGAATACCGGGACTTTCGATTGAAAACAGCGGAAGAACCGAATACCGGCGTGCTGATTGAAAGGTATCTTTACAGTGCCAGAGTAAAGCTGCTCGGCATATTCCCGGTACCGGTCGGAAATCTGGTCCGTTTCCAATCACAGCTCCCATCAGCCGCCATTATTTTCGGGCTCCTCGGAACATTCACTGGTCTGACCCTTGCCCTTTATTCGATGCAAGACCTGCTCGGTGCACTCAGCGTATCATCAGGCACAAACCTTACCATCGACACGCTTGTTGCAGCATTGATCGAACCATTTCAAGGCATGAGCCTGGCCTTTATCACCAGTATTGCCGGCATTAGCGCAGCGCTTCTTCTCACCCTGTTTCAAAATGGCTTTTTCAATAGCGGAAAAAGCGTCACTTTCCTGATTGAAGAAGTTGCAGCTGCTAGTGAAACAGTCCTCGATTATCGTGTCTCCGCGGATGTGACGGAGGAAAAACCGCGCGACTATCTGGAAAAGGTGTTTGACCGGTTTGTCGGAAAGGTGCAAGAAAGTTTCGACCGGAGTGTGGGAACGTTCAGCGAAAAAATGGTCGGCTTCACAGAAAGTCTCAATGTTGCAATGGATCGGGTGCAAAACATCCTGAAAGACCAGGAAACAGCCAGCAGGACTTTCTCAGAAAGTGCCGGCAGTTTAAAGGAGTTCGGCGACTCGATCTCTTCATCCTTTGAACGGGCGGGAAGACTGACACATTCACTCGAACAGTCGGCCGGCAGCGTTTCAAAAGGACTTGCAAGCCTTGAACAGACAATAAAGGGACAGGATAAGGCGGCGGAACAGATGCAGAGGCGGTTTGAGCATCTGGTCAACCGGTCTGATGAAGTCATCAAGTCAACGGATCAGCGGGTAAAGGAGCTGAACAGCCAGTATTTGCGAGGACTTGACGAGCAGTTGGCAAGAAGCCATGAACAACAGGAGGCGCTTGAACGCAGGAGTGAATCCAGACAGGATGAATGGTATCGGCGCCTCCAGGAAAATCAGGATTCCTATTACCGCTCAGCCCAGGAGTTTTCCGGGTCTGTCAATCAGCTGGAAAAAGCGTGGTATGAAACAGTTGAGCGCTTGAAGAGAGATTTGTTTGATCAATTGAGCAGGGAACGCCAGCAAAGCCAGCAATTCAATTCATTTCAGGATGACCGCAATGAATGGATAAGAGCACTTGAACGCATGACAGGAAGCCTTCATCAGGATGCTGCCCAAATCCACAGGGACTTGCAGGAGGTATACGAACTTATCCACCGGGCAGCGGAATCATCCCGGCGCCATTCTGGACTGCTCTCCGCTGATGAGTCCGGCATCCGCCAGCGTTTCGGCTCACGGGCGGGTGAGTGAACATGAGGCACCGAAAATCAAAGAGGCGCTTCAACGATTCGGGTCCACAACAAGAATTTTACTGGCCTTCATTCACTGATATGATGGCAATGGCTGTCCTGGTCATGCTCTTCATAACGTTGATTGCGTTTGTCCAGGCGATTTATGAAGCATATGAGCAAACCGAAGTGAGGCAGGAACTAAGGAAAACGGCAGACATTAAAAAGCATATATCCGATAAAATCGAGAAGAAGTTGGAAGAAAACGTCGGAAAAGACAAAATCATCCGCGGGCCAAACAATACGATTTCGATAGAAGGCGACATTCTTTTTGCGACTGGAAGCGCCGAAATCAACCCGGCCGGGAAACAGATCCTGTTCTCGCTTAGCCAGGCGCTTGTAGAAATTATCGAGGACCAGGAGATGAACCGCTACCTCTATATCATTCTGGTGGAAGGCCATACAGACACCGTTCCATATGATAACTGGACACTGTCAGCCGATCGTGCTGTCGCAGTTGTCAAATACTTGATGAAAAGCAACCCGCAGCTGCAGCATAAAGATTACGCCAAATATCTTGCCGCAACCGGCTACTCGGAATACAAACCTGTCGTCTCCGGCGCCTCACCCGGTGCCAGGGCAAAAAACAGGCGCATTTCTTTCCAGATCATCCTTGATGACCAGAAATGGCAAGAAAAACTAAAAAACCTCCTGCATATAAGAAATGCGGAGAGCACCGGATAGCGGCGTATGCAGCTATGCATCAAAAAATGACTGCCCTATGAGCAGTCATTTTTTTAATGCTATTTTTTGTAAAACCTATTAAGCGCTGTTTGTTTCTTCCGCAATTTGTTTCATTATCTTCCGGGAGCGGTTATAAAAAAATGCCGATCCCCCGAGGAAAACAGCAGTGCTGCCCAGCATCACAAGTAACTGCATTTCTTCTTTTTGGCCGCCGGTGGCCTGTCCAATCAGTACGCCAAAATAAAGGAATACACTTACAGTAAGGAGCACATGGGCAAACCGCTTGAAATCAACTGCCTTTTCCGCCAGGTGTTTAAGTCTGTATGCGTTCATCACGTTACTCCTTTCCATTGAAACTATGAAACTCACTTTTTACGATAACATAAGATTGAAGTCAGCGGAGAATGTAATGGTTGCAATAACATGCAAAAAAAGGAAGAGAGAGAGCAGGAATGAATGTCACACTTGTTTCTGTGGGGAAAGCGAATGCCTGCAATGAAAGGAACGGGTAAGCCAAGAATAGGTACTTCATATTCACGAAGTATTTATTCATGGATGCTTTTGGGGAATAACAAAAAATCAACAAACAACAAGGAGCTTATAACGAAGCTCCTTGTTGTTTGCATTATAATGTGAAATCCATCTGATTTAGCTTGTGAAGCAAATTTATGATTTCGTCACTGAAGTTCGATTTCGTCCTGAGCTCACCTGTTTTTATCTCCGATGATGTCAAGCATATCCAAAATCAGGTTGGCCGAATGAAGCGCTGCCTTTTCAAGAAATTGTTCAAAACTGATGTTCGATTCTTTTCCGGCGATATCAGACAAGGAACGGATAATGACAAACGGTATGCCGAACTGGTGGCAAACCTGGGCGATCGAAGCGGCCTCCATTTCTGCTGCATACAAGTCCGGAAACTTCTTCCTCACAAATTCAACACGATCCGCGTCATTCATAAACGAATCACCGGTTGCGATAAGGCCGCGCTCAACTGCAGCTCCTTCCAGCTTGGCTGCGGCTTTTTCAGCCACATCCACCAGGTAAGGGTCAGGCTTATACCCTGCCGGCATTTGCGGAACCTGTCCATATTCATAACCGAAGATAGTCGCATCCACATCATGGTGGCGCACCTCTTCTGAAATGACGACATCGCCTACATCAAGTTTTTGATGAAATCCTCCCGCTGAGCCGGTGTTGATGACATAATCCGGCTTGAACCGTTCATTCAGGATGGCCGTTGCCATCGCTGCATTGGTTTTTCCGATTCCTGACTTAAGAAGCACAACATCAAGGCCTCCTATTGTCCCGCAGTAAAAATCGCACCCTGCGACGGATGTTTCGTTTCTGTCTGCAATCTTTTCGCGCAGCAATTCGACTTCTTCGTCCATTGCCCCTATGATACCGATTCTCATATCTAACCCCTCATTTCTTTGTCGCAATTTGAAACCTGTGATAAATTTTTTTTGTATATACTTCAGAAAGGATGTCCATTTATGAAGCTGGATCTAACCCCACTATCCGATAAAGTGGAATTTTTCGAAGCCCCATCAATAAGTGCGCTTGAAAAAGCGGTCAACGAAAAAATAGAGGATAACAAGGCGATATTACTTGAAGTCCATTCCGTATCACACCATGTGTCGTTTCATCCTGAAATCGGCAGGCCAATTTATTCTGCAGCGGTCCATTTCAAATCGAAAAATTGAACCTCCCAGGGCCTCGCCTAAAACAAGAACCAGCGGCATTCGAAGATGAATGCCGCTTTTTTATTGGCTATGCTGTCACTTCCATGGATTCTCTTTCAGCTGTTTCACCACTTCGGGCTTCCAGCCCTGTCCATCAACCCACACCAGCTCGACATCATAAATTGCGGATTGGTCCTTAGGGGTAATTACAGCATGGGATCGTTGAGGACCGCCATTATTTTCGATTCTCCAAGTGATCATATTGTTAGGATCCAGCCCTGCACCGTATGCGGCTGCCTGCTCCATCTCTTTCCATTCCTGGCTTCCCTTATTATATTCAGTAGCTTCATGGGCACCTTCCTGCTCTGTGCCAATCGGCTCCCATGCCCCTTTAACGGCACTGACAACATTCGGGTTGTCACTGTATTGTTCAGTAACATCATCGCCTTCACCGGCAGAAGCTTCTTCCCCGTTTTGTTCTTCTCCATTTTCATCAGTTTGTTCCTCATCACTGCTGTTATCTTCTCCACTGTCTTCAGCCTGGGATGTTTCATCTCCTGCAGCATCAGAGGTCTCTTCCTTTTCAGGAACCGCCTCTTGCTCTTCGTTACCGGAAGCTTCTTCTGACCCCGTATCAGGCTGCGGTTCAACAGAGGCCTCTTCGTCATTGTTTCCCAGCAGAATCGAGCCCCCGATGAGGACAATCAAACCGAGGACGACTGCTATAAATGTGTTCAATAATTTGTTGTATCTTCTTTCCCTCGATTTCTTTGCCAATCTTCTTCCCGTGTTTGCCATGGTTTCCTCCTCGAAAACGAGATATCAGTACAGAGTGTATTTTATCACTTTTCAGGTGGAGTGTTAATCATTTTATGCCCCTGCTTCCGCCTGTGCCGGTTCACCAGCCGCATCATGGTCATGAAGCGCATTGACCATATCCAGAAAAACCGAATTGGCCGGATGTGTTCCCGCCTCGCCGGCAATGCTTACGACCGCCAGCGCATATTTGGGTTTTTCCGCCGGAAAATAGCCGATGAACCATTTGTTCTCAAGGTTTTGCCCGCCGCCCACTTCGGCTGTGCCGGATTTTCCCGCCACCTTATATTCAGCGTGCTGAAGGAAACGGCCGGTTCCTTTTTCGCTTTCTGTGACCTCCAACAGCATTTCCTTTAAAACATTTGCTGTATACGGGCTTATCGTTTCATCCACTAACACTCTATCGTCAAAAGCGTACATGACTGAATCATTTTTATAAAGAATTTCGCTTACGGCTTTGACCTGCTTAGACTGACCGCCCCTGGCAATCGTCGCCATCATATTGGCTGCCGCAAGCGGAGATACTCTCACATTTTTTTGGCCGATTGCCGTCTGAGCTACAGCCTTGTGCGATTTCTTTTCATATTGTTCGCCCTGTTCTTCCCAGATTTGGCCGCCTTTTTCTTCCTTCAGCTGCCGGAATTCCCCCAGATGATATAAGTCACCTGTCCATCCTGACCGGGCAGTGATGCCCAGTTTTTCCGCATAGTCATCAAGCGTATCCGGATTGTCTTTTAAAAGCTCTTGTGCAAGCTGGGCAAAGGTTCGGTTACAGCTCTGGGCGAAGCTTTCCGGGAATGATAAATGTCCTTTCGGGCGGGCGGCTGCCCCGTCTCCATATAAGTTCTGATTACAGTCAAATGTGCGGTTTGGCCCTGCGATATCTTTCTCGATTGATGCGGCGGCAGTCACAATTTTAAAGATGGAACCGGGGACCAGCGGCTGGAGCATCTGATTAAGCCCCCCTTTTCCTTCAAGAGGCGATTCAGAACCATAATGCGGCCGGCTCGCCAGTGCAAGAACTTCACTTTTTTTTATATCAAGCAGGACAAGGCCCCCATTTTCAAGGCGGTTGCCGTCAAGAATCTCTTCCGCTTTTTCCTGTACAGCACGGTCGATGGTCGTTTTTATTTTAATGGGATAATACGGATTCGCTGGTGCTGCGTATTTGACTTCCAGGCCAAAGAGCGGTCCACCCTGGCGGTCAACATGATATAAAAGTTCTTCGGGTCCTTCGCTCACCAAAAACTCGTCAAATGAAGCTTCAAGGCCTGTAATGCCGAGCTTTGTAGACTCCCTCACCGTTCCGGCTTCAAGTTTTTCCGGATATCTTTGCCGGAGTAAAGCAGGGTTCTCACCCGTAATGCCAATCAAATGGGAAGCTGGAATGTTCCGCGTTTCTGTTTGCCTTGAAACGGCGAACACCCCTGGGATATTCAATCCGTTGATTTTCTCTGCCTCTGTTTTTGACAGCTGGAAAGAATCATCGTTTTTAAAAACAACCGGTTCAGCTGCTTCTTTTACCGCTTCATGAAGTTCCTCTTCGGAAACGCCGGCAATTTCCGCAACTTTTCCGACCGGCCACTCCATATCTTTTATGAATGGAAAAAGGACGAGTTCGGTTTTCTCTGCCACATTCAAGGGAACGCCGGTGCGGTCGGTAATGGTGCCGCGTCCCGTATTCAGAGCAAGACTTCTTGTCCGCTGTTCAATGCTCTTTTGGATCAGATTGATTCCACGCCGGGAAAAGTCTTCAGTACTAAGCAGCTGCAACTGAACAAGCCTTCCCAGTAAGAGAAGCAGGCAGACCGCCAATAAAACAGCCAGTTGTGTAATCCTCTTTCCTGTTTTCATGCCCAACCACCTCAATGTCCATTGTCGCCGAAATCGCAGGCATTCAAACAAACGGACATACGGAAGCTTTGAACTGCCCTTTTGAAGCTTACCCGTTCCTTTCCCCGGTCACCATAAAAAGCAGGAACCTCTGCTGCCAAGAGCTGTTCCCAGGCTCTGTAAGTGCGGGAAGCGGCAGTTTGGCTAACCCTTTTTTCAACATTATCCTTTTACAGATAAACACATTAAAAAAGAAGAACCGGCAACAATTCATACCGGTTCTTCTCCATACGTTTATTTAACGTCAATGATTTTTACGCTGATTTCTCCACCCGGTGTCTGAACGGCAACCTGTTCACCGACACGGCGGCTGAGGAGGCTCTTTGCCATTGGCGAGTCATTTGAAATCTTGCCTTCGAATGGGTCTGCTTCAGCACTTCCCACAATTTGATATTCTTCCTCATCACCATCTGGAAGTTCCTGAAACCGGACGGTCTTACCGAGCACCACTGTATCTGAAGCTGCCTGGTCATTTTCAATAATGACCGCATTGCGGATCATATTTTCAAGAGAGGCGATCCTGGACTCGACAAACGCCTGCTCGTCTTTGGCGGCATCGTATTCGGAGTTCTCAGAAAGATCACCGAAACCTCTTGCAATTTTAATACGCTCAACAACTTCTTTCCGTTTTTCCGTTTTCATGTATTCCAGTTCATTTTCTAATTTTGCTTTACCTTCTTCGGTCATATAATAGCTTTTTTCTTCAGACATGCCCTTCACTCCTTCTTCTGTTCAGTCCCCCGCTTAAAATTCGCTTCCGAAATCTTTAACATATACGAGTTATTATAGCATTATAGTTCAGTAAAATGAAAGCGTACTCTTATCTATGCTATTACAAAATGGGTTTTTCTTCAAGAACTGTCTGGATTTTCGTCGCAAGCAGATCAATGGCAACATGGTTTTGGCCGCCTTCAGGAACGATGATGTCAGCATACCGTTTTGTCGGTTCGATAAATTGCAAATGCATCGGCCGCACAACACTGACATATTGTTCGATGACAGAATCGATACTCCGGCCCCTGTCTTTAATGTCGCGGAGCAGCCGGCGGATGATTCTGATATCGGCATCCGTATCAACAAATACTTTAATGTCCATCAGATCACGGAGACGTTCATCTTCTAAAACAAGGATGCCTTCAAGAATAATGACATCTTTCGGCTCTACGTTTATCACTTCGGTCGATCTGGTATGCATTTTATAATCATAAACCGGTTTTTCAATCGGATTCCGCTGCAGGAGCTCATAAATATGATCGATCAAAAGATCATTATCAAAGGCGAACGGATGGTCATAATTCGTTTTCAGCCGCTCTTCCATTGGCAAAGCGCTCTGATCTTTGTAATAATAATCCTGCTCAAGCATAAGGATGTTTTCTTCGGATAAGTGCTTGATTATCGCACGGGTAACGGTTGTTTTGCCGGACCCGGATCCTCCGGCAACCCCGATGACGACAGGCTTCTTTCCCATTTTAATTCTCCTTCCGCATCATATTGTATGGGAATACAGGGTGTGCCGCTTTGATTTTGACAATCTGAAGCGGATGACGCGCTGCATCAAGCTCATTGCCGTCTTCATCCCAGATCTTTTCGACTTTCTGTGAGAAATTATCAATTTCCGGGCCGAAGAATTCCACTTCGTCACCTGGTTTGAAATGGTTGCGCTGCTGCAGGGTTACGATGCCGGTTTCCTGATTATAATCCATGACAAAGCCGGCAAACTCATATTTTGTCGCACGGCCATGTTCACCGAACATTTGCTCCTCATGTCCCGGCACCCCTTCAAAGAAGGCTGGTGCGGTATCACGGTTTGCGCATTTATCAAGTTCTTCGATCCATTCCTTCTTGATTTCAAAATTGTCAGGATCGGCGCAGTATGCATCAATCACTTTCCGGTATACACTGACAACTGTGGCGACATAATGAATGGACTTCATCCGGCCTTCGATTTTCAGGCTGTCGATTCCCAGTTCAATCATCCGCGGGATCGACAGCAGCAGATTCAAATCCTTCGGACTCATGGCAAACGGCTTGTCCCCTTCATCAAACAAGGGGATTTCGTCTGCTCCTTTTTCATCGCTTTCAGTTTTAAGCAAATCATAATCCCAGCGGCAAGACTGGCAGCAGCCGCCCCGGTTTGAATCGCGCGCAGTCATATGGTTACTCAGTGTACAGCGGCCGGAATAGGCGATGCACATGGCTCCATGGATGAATGTTTCGATTTCAATATCGACTTTTTCCTTCATTTCCTTGATTTCGTCATGGCTCGCTTCCCTTGCCAGGACGACTCTGTGCATGCCCTGTTCCTTCCAGAACTGGGCCGCTTTCCAGTTGGTTAGGGACTGCTGGGTGCTTAGATGCACCTCCACATTCGGCGCCACCCGCTGGCATGTTTCGATGATGAGCGGATCGGCGACGATGATGCCCGTCACTCCTGCTCTTTCCAGATCCCGCAAGTATTCTTCAAGGCCGGACATGTTTTCGTTATGGGCATATATATTAGTCGTTACATAAATTTTCGCATTGAATTTTTTGGCGAACTCCACGCCTTCCGCCATCTGTTCAATCGTGAAATTACCGGCATTCGAACGGAGGCCAAATTCCTGTCCGCCGATATAAACGGCATCTGCGCCGTAACGGACAGCAACTTTCAGTTTTTCAAGGTTTCCGGCTGGTGCCAGCAGTTCAGGCTTTTTCTTGATGACGCGCTTGCCGTTCTCCCTCACTGCAGTTTCTGCAAGTGCCATATTAATCTCCTCCTCTTAATAAACCGTTTCTTTAAAGAAGAATCCAGTATCAAGGTCCCTATTCACCGGCTGGATTTCCTTGATTTGTTCAAGATAGCTGTCCTTTTCATCCTCATACTTATCCCGGTCGTCGACACAAAGGTCGATTGCCCTGCGGTATTTTTCCGTCACCTTCAAAATGTAGTCGGATGATTTTAAGACGCCGTCGATTTTGAAGCTGTCAATTCCGGCATCGATCATCTCCTCAAGTTCATCGATGATACAGATATCATTCGGACTCATGATGTGAGTGCCGTTGGCGTCTTCAAAAATCGGATACTTGTTTTCCCGCTCTTTATCATAAAGGAACATCATTTTGTCCTGCCCCTTATTTTCGATTTTCATCGTTTTGCCCTGAAAGCGGAAGTAATTCCCGATCAGTGACCGTTTTGACTGGAACATCGCTGTCATGCCATGGACCTGGACTTCGATTTCCACTTCGGCATTTTCTTTGATTTCCACAATTTCATCCATACTCAACTCACGGGCGAGAACGGCCCGTTTGGCACCCTTACGGCCCCAGAAGTTGCATGTATACCAGTTGGTTGCAGTCGTCTCGGTGTTCCAGTGCAATTTCATATCCGGCGCTTCTTCGCGTGCCGCCATCAGGACAGCCGGGTCGCCGAATACGATGGCATCAACGCCGGACTCAGCCAGAAAGCGGACATATTCATTCAGCTCATCCACTTTATCATTGTGAAAGATGGCATTTAATGCTGCATATACCCTCACACCCGCCGGGCGGGAAAGCTCGACCGTCCGCTTGATGTCTTCCCTGGAGAATTCACCTGCAAGACGCAGTCCGTACCGTTCTTTCCCTACAAGAAAAGCATCTGCTCCGGCTTTTATCAATTGTTCTATATCATCAACATGCCTGGGTGTTACAAGCAGTTCGGGTTTCTTCATGTCCTTCACCTCTTTTTACTGATTGCAATCCCATCTCCGACCGGCAGGATTGCTGTATCGTACTCTTCATGGCCCATGAGCATCTTATTATATTTCTTCAATTTTTCCACCATCGGCCGGATTCGCTTATGATTTACATGTTCTTCAGCTACAAGGCCTTTGAACAAAACGTTATCTGATATGATCGTGCCGCCTTCTGAAAGCATCGGGCTGTACAGTTCAAAAAAACGAGCATATTGCCCTTTGGCGGCATCTATGAATATGGCACCAAACTGTATTGAATCGGGCAGCTTGTCTTTTGCTTCGAGCGCATCGGCTAGCAGGATATGGATCCGGCCTTCAAGACCTGCCCGGTTAATATAGTCAAGCGCTCTCTTATAGCGGTCTTCGTCGCGCTCAATCGTGTAAATGTGCACATTCGGAAGGGCCTGTGCCATCCGGATAGCGGAATATCCGATTGCTGTCCCGATTTCAAGGATGGTGTCCGGTTCCTTCATCCGCAGGAGCTGGAGCAATGTTTCGATGCCGGTCAATTCCATGATCGGCACACGGTGTTCCTTCGCATAGCGTTCCATTTCCTCGATCAGTCCGCTGCGTTCGGGGATTATGCTCTCCACATAGCGGGTTATATTTTCTGGAACCACAGCAAGGCCTCCTTTAATCAGCTTTTAAGCGGCCGAATTATCCTGCCGGCCGCTTAACCTGATATATTTTAACATAACTAACAGGGGGAATGCGAGTTTTTACGCATTCCCCCATGATCTCAATTTTTCAAGTGCTTATTCTTATCGATGTTATGCTCCTTGAGCGACTCATTAAAGAGCACTTCCCCCTCAGGAGTAGCCAGGAAGTATAGGAATTCCGTGTCATCCGGCTCAAGGGCTGCCTTCAATGACATTTCACCAGGGCTTGCAATCGGGCCCGGCGGTAAATCTTTGTATTTATACGTATTATATGGCGAATCGACTTGAAGATCCTTTTTGTAGACTTTTTGCTTATGTTCACCTAGAGCATAAAGCACAGTCGGATCCGTCTGCAGGGGGATGTCGTTTTCAAGGCGGTTATAAAACACGCTCGCAATCTTCTTGCGGTCGGCCTTTTTGGTCGCCTCCTGCTCAATGAGGGATGCCATCGTTATGAGTTGATGTGGAGTATACTCTTCCCCTTGCACGGTCAAATCATACTTTGTAAGAATTGCTTCGGTTTTATCAAGCATGTTTGCGATAATCAATTCAAGCTTTGGCTTTTCCTCATAAAACGAATAAGTTGCCGGGAATAAATACCCTTCAAGCGGATGCTTGATCTTTTCCCCGAGTATTTCTTCTGTCAGCATGGACGGGTAAAGCTCCATCAACTCTTTCAAATAGGCTTCATCGTTCAGCTTGGCCTCTATTTCCTCTTCTTTATACGGTGTATGCTTGGCAATGATCTCGATTATTTCAGGGATTTGTTTTCCTTCCGGAACGGTCATTTTAAAGATGGGATCAGCAAGGATCTTCCCGGTTTTAAGGGAATCGATAATATCCTCTATCTCCATTGACGGACTCAGTTTATAGTCTCCGGCCTGGAAACCCTGTTCATTTTTGTATTTCACGTAATACCGGAAGATTGTCGCATCCTTAACAATGCCGTTTTCCTCCAGTATATTCGCTATTTTTGAAACGGATGAGCCGATTGGAACCGTTATGTCCTTAATCGTCTTGTCGTTGGCATCCGCCGGTTCAAGGGCTGATTTCACATACATATAACCGCCGATTCCTGTGCCGATGATCGCCAAAACAAGGATGGTAACAATGATAAGGACGATTTTCCGGACTACCCGTGCTTCATTTTGTTTCTCTTTGCGCTTTTTATAAAACATGTTCATCTTATTTTGATTCGAGTTGGACTCTGACATGCCCCTACCCTCCTTTTCACCTTGCCTATTATACTATAAATTCTTTTAGTTTCGCCATTTCTTCTGAAAAATCGCTAAAATTTGTATGAGGTCGCAAGGTTGAACGATGGAATTAACCAGTGGCTATTTGTCTCTTATCATCCAAAGTAGCAAACGAATAACAGTCCAAAAAGAAAGAAAACTCGCCGGCTGGCGCCTCTTCAAGTGAAGACAGAGGTGACGCTGCCCTTATCTATATTCTTAAAATAGGCGACTTCCCCGGATATTTTATCAATGACAATTTCCTTTCTTTTTTAAAGGCTCTTTTAAATGCGGCTGTTGATGCCCGCTGAATCGTCCATGTAGATGTGCCCTCGCACGATTAGAGGAACGATTCATGGGTAGAGGTTGGGACATAACTAAATAAGTCATGCTTGGACCCGAACGGTTAGGCGGAAGATTCATTGATATCTTACCTAATCGTTCCAGTTTATCATTAGCTGAAATACTTATGTCCCAGCCTCTTTCACACTGCAAATATTGTCATTCTCAACTAACGCATCCGTAAACTTAATGACGGAGATTGGCAATTAAGGTCTTTCCTTTTCAGAATAAGGCATTTTTGTAATTACAATCGGTTCCTCTAAATTGACGTTTGGAATTTGTTGTGGGGTACTGGCATAGATTGGAGATTTTCAGCATCGGAGGGAAGAGGGGCATTAACAGCCATCCATAATACATTTTACTTTTTCTTATGGATGGCTGTTAATGCTTTTCCTTCATCTTCTTTTTTGACATAAAATTTATATTCGTTGCCGAAATGACTGTACGGACCACCTGGTGCCGAAGATGTGTTTGCAATGGATGCAACTCTATATTTTATTGAATCTGATTTCAAAAGGGATGCAACCCTATAATAATCCTGTTGATCGAGAGTCGTATAAACCAATGTCTTTTTACTTGAAAACCAATATTCAATTATATTAGCTATAATGTGCATGCTACTCCTCCCACACCACTAATCTGTCTTTTAATTTAGGCTTTGTTAAAGCTCAATGTTGATTTTTTCACTAGTTGATTGGAGTGGAAGGTGCGAGATTCCTCGAAAATAAAAACCAATTTTCTTCGTGCGGTGTCAATTCGAGGAAGCTTATTCAATGTCCTGCGGGATTAGCGGGACAGGTGCGACCCCGCAGGAGCGACGAGGAAGCTCACCGCCCGCCCCGC